>JAUIME010000380.1 GCA_030433195.1 bacterium | reverse complement strand
GACTACTCGCCCTACGTGCGCGAGTTCATCGCGAAGGCGCATGAGGTCAACGACGAGCCCGCGATCACGGGAGGCGAGAGGAACTCGATGCGGTACGAAGTCGTCACGTCCCTCGTCCAGATGATCGCGCTCTCCGTACCGGCAGAGCTACCCGGGCGGACCAGGGAGGACGTGCGTGCCTTCCTGAAGCAGGCGGAGAAGGCACTCGAGGGGGAGTAGGGCGGGAGCGCTCTCCGGCGCTGGTCCTCGTCGAGGCCGTCAGGTAGAATCTCGCGCCCGCATCGAAGATCCCGCAGCCGACCCGACGAAAAGGAAGCCCCGCCATGAGCGTCGATCCCTCCACGAGCACCGAAGCCGGCCGCAGCCGTCAATCCACGACGCTCGTGACGGGGGCGAACGGCGAGTTCGGGCACGGGCTGATCCGGGCGCTGTGGGAGGCGGGGCATCGCGACATCGTGGCGCTCGACCTGCGCGAGTGCGATGCCGAGCTGCGGCCGATGTGCCGGGAGACGCTGACGGGCGACATCGTCGACGACAAGCTCGTCGACCGGTTCCTCGCGTCGTACGAGATCACGACGATTTTCCATTTGGCGGCGCTGCTGTCGACACGTTCGGAGTTCAACCCCGAGGCGGCGCATCAGGTCAACGTGGGCGGGACGCTCAATCTTCTGCGGTTGGCGGCGAATCAGGCGGCGTCGCACGGCGAGGTAGTGAAGTTCCTGTTCCCGAGCTCGATCGCGGCGTACGGGATTCCCGACCTCGAGGCGAAGGCGAAGGCGGGACGCGTTGGCGAGGGCGAGTTCCTCGAACCGACGACGATGTACGGCGTGAACAAGCTCGAGTGCGAGCACCTCGGGCGCTACTACATGCAGCACTACCGCCAGCTCGCGAAGGACCGCACGAGCGCGGGCGGCGTCGACTTCCGCTGCATCCGCTTCCCGGGCGTCATTTCGGCGTTCACGGTGCCGACCGGCGGGACGAGCGATTTCGCGCCCGAGATGCTGCACGCAGCCGCGGCCGGCAAGCCGTACGCGTGCTTCGTCCGGCCCGACACGACGATCCCGTTCATCACGATGCCCGACGCCGTGCAGGCGCTGCAGCGGCTCGCGGCGGCCGATCGTTCGAAGCTCACGCGATGCGTCTATAACATCGGGGGCTTCAGCCCGAGCGCGGGTGAGGTGGCCGACATCGTTCGGGGAGCCTTCCCGGACGCCGAGATCTCGACCCAGGTCGACGAGGCGCGCCAGGCGATCGTCGACTCGTGGCCGGCCGACGTCGACGACAGCGCGGCGGTGCGCGATTGGGGCTATCGGCCGATGCACGACCTCGACAAGGCGTTTGCCGAGTACCTGATCCCGAACATCCGGCGAACGGCCGAGGCCTGAGAGGGCGCTCGTGATTCGGTCGTCAAGTCGCGCCGGCGACGACCGATAATGCCGAGAATCCCGTGACGCGGCTTTGCCGCCGTCGAGCGTCGCTACAGGGTATGGGGATGCCCTGCTGGTCCGACGTGTCGACGGTCGACCCTCGAAGCCGTCCGAAATCGGGCCCGTGAGCCATTTCATGCGTTCGAAACCCACGCAATCCGAACGCGAACTGCTCCGATTGATCCACGCCTTGGACGAGCCTCTGCAGGGGCCGTTGCGCGTCGCGATGCGCGCGCTCGTGCGTGAGATCGAGGGTACGTCCCGCTTGCCGTTGCCGGGCGGCGAGGCGCCCGACGTGCTCGAGGAACGGATTCGCGAGCTGACCGCCGAGTCGACCTCGCTGCGCGCCTCGCTGCGCGCCGCGGAGGAAGAACGTGCGCGCGCCGACCGGCTCATGCACGCCATCCTGCGTGGGAGCAACATTCCCTTCGGCACCAAGTTCTTCGACGCCCTCGTGGAGAACCTCGCTTCGGCGCTCGGGGTTCGGCATGCGTTCGGGGGAGAGCTGAATCCCTCGGTCGAGGGGTGGGTCGACACGCTGTCCTTTTGGACCGGGCAAGGCGTCGCCGACGTCTTCTCGTACGCGCTCGCGGGCTCCCCGTGCGAGCACACCGTGCAGCAGCGCCTGTGCTACGTTCCGCAGGGAGTAAGAGGTCGCTATCCCCGCGACACCTTCCTCACGGAATATGGAATCGACGGGTATCTCGGGGTCTCGATCGTGGGATCGGACGGCCGCCCCGTGGGACTCCTCGCGGTGTTGGACACCGAACCGATCACGGACCGCAACGCCGTCTCGGTCGTATCGATCTTCGCCGCGCGCGCGGGGGCCGAGCTCGAGCGATTGCACGCCGAGCGCAGTATCCGTATCGCGCAGAGTGCCGCGAAATCGGCCTTGCTCGCCAAGACGGAATTTCTCGCGAGCATGAGCCACGAGCTTCGCACCCCGATGAACGGAATCATCGGAATGACGGGCCTCTTGCTCGATACCGAGCTCGACGACGAGCAGCGTGACTATTGCCGCGTGGTGCGCGAATCGAGCGAAGCACTGCTCACGATGGTCAACGGGATTCTCGATTTCTCGCGCGCCGAATCGGGTGAGCTCGCGCTCGAGTCGATCGACTTCTCGCCGGGTTCCGTGATCGAAGACGTCATCGAGTTGTACGCGAGCGAGGCGCATGGCAAGGGCGTGGAGCTCATTCACTTCGTCGACCCCGAGCTTCCTCGGATCGTGCGTGGCGATCCCGGAAGGCTGCGGCAGGTCGTCGGGCATCTGCTCGAGAACGCCGTGAAGTTCACGGATCGAGGCGAGGTGGTGGTCGACGTGCGGGCCGAACGCAACGACGACCCCGACGACGAGCGGATCGAGCTTCGCATTCGAGTGCGCGATACGGGCGTCGGCATCCCCGCGGATCGACGAGATCGGCTCTTCGCGACCTTCGAGCGCGTCGACGGGTCCTTGAGTCGTCGTCAGCGCGGCACCGGCATTGGCCTCGCGCTCGCGAAGCGGCTCGTCGAGCTCATGGGCGGAAGCATCGGCTTCGACAGCGAGGAAGCTCGTGGCAGCACCTTCTGGTTCACCGTGATGTGCAACCCATCGGAGCGCTCGTCGACGGTGTCGTACGAGGGCGCCGGGAGCATGGCGGGCCGGCGTGTGTTGTGCGTCGACGACAGTCGCATCCAGCGGATCTTCTTGCAGCGTCGTCTGGCCGCGTGGGGTCTCGAGGTCGACACGGCCGACTCGGGCCGCAGCGCGCTCGATCGACTGCTCGCAGCTGCGGAGGAAGGGGTTCGCTACGACGTGCTGCTGCTCGATGCGGCGCTGACCGACGTCGAATCGGACGAGGTCATTCGACGCATCAGCGCCGACCCGCGGATTCCCGAGATCCCGACCGTCCTCGTCCATCCGACCGGAGGTGGTGTCGACGAACGGACCGAGCGTGCCGACGCGACGCCGGAGGTCCGCGCGACGATCGGCAAGCCGCTGCGCGAACGCCTGCTGCATCAGGTCCTGCTCGACGCGTTCTCCGATGCGAGCTCGCGCGCCGAGAGCAGCGAGTCACACGTGCGCGGGCGGCGAGTCCTGCTGCTCGAGGACAACGTCGTCGAACAGCGCGTCATCGCGCGGCTCTTCGAACGGCTCGGGTGTCGTGTCGATGTCGTGGCGTCGGGTGACGAGGCCGTCGACGCCGTGGAGACCGTCGGCTACGACTGTGTGGTGATCGACTGTGCGATGCCCGGGGCGTCGATGAGCGGCTACGAGGCCGCGCGCACGATCCGGGACCGGGAGGGCGACACGCGTTCGCCGATGACGATCCTCGCCATGGTTCCCGACGCCGGCGGCAGCGAAACCCCCTGGCGGGATTTCGGCATGAGCGATTCGATCCGCAAGCCGATCGAGTACGACGAACTCGAGCGCGTGCTCACCAAGTGGAACTGAGCGGCTAGCGGGCGCCTTCGTACGCCCGGGTCACGTTGCGAACGGCGAGGCCGTAGCCGATCGCGAGCAAGGCCGCACCCACGACGACGACCGTCGCCACGAACGGGACGAGCACGGAGATCGCGGTCCCGCCCTCTTGCTCGATCAGGTGTCGCATCGCGCGGCGCGTGCTCTTCGCACTGCGCAACAACACGTAGAGCAATCCGACCTCGGCCGCGAGCACGAGGACTTGCGGCCCGAGAACTGCGGTCATCTGCGAACCGGGCGAGTCCGGATCGTGCAAGGTGAAGACCGGAATCGTCGATGCGGCGAGAACGCAGCCGAGCGCCGCGCCGAGCATCGGAAGCGAGAAGATCGCGAACAGGCCGACGCCCGCGGCCGGTGTGCCCGTGGCGATCATCGCGGTCATCGCGACGAGGTGACACCAGATCAACGGCAAGGCGATCCCGCACGACTTGGCACGCAGCAGCTTCTCTCTCGACGCGGGCGACGTGGCGAGAACGTCGAGCTGCTTGCGCTCGCTCGTCGTCGCGAACGGAACGACGAGTGCGCTCGTCAGCGTGAGCACGATCGCGAAGCGCTGCTGCGCGGCGAACGCGAGCGCGACGCTCTCTGGAAGCCCCGACGGTGGGCCGCCGCCGACCTCCGAGACGTGTCCCCAGACGATGAGCACGCCGAGGAACACGTAGACGAGCGCGCCGCCGGGGTCGCCCGTGTACTGGGCGATTTCTCGCCGCAGCCCCGATGCGACGAGGGTCCGGGGCCAGCGGATCTCGTTGCCCTTCCCGCGCCGCGCGCGAAACAGGGGCCGCGCCGCGACCGTGGCGTTCTCGCGGGCCCGTGGATAGGCGCGCCCGAGGATCGGCAGCACGACGAACGGAGTGCAGGCACCCGCGACGACGATCGCGAGGATCGCGAGGTCGGGTGCGATTCCGATGACCATCGCGGGAAGCACCGCGATCAAGTCGAACGCCCACGGCATCGTCCCGGCTTCGAACAAGGTTTCGACCGCGCGCGTCGCCGTTTCGTCGCCGAGGAGCCCGGCCATCGCCGCGAGCGAAAACGTGAGCAGCAGGAGTACGGTCACGAGCTGCATCGCCATGCGCACGCGCGGGCTCGCGAACCACCGCATCAAGACGATCTGCACGATCGTGACGCCGACGATGAGCGGGGCCAGGGTGAGGGCGAGGGTGAGCGCGCCGGCGGCCGAGACTGCGACGTAGGTCGCGATTCCCGCATCGGGGCGGGCCGCGTACGTGACGCGGAGCATCACGGGAAGTGCGAGCGGCAGCCCGAAGAGTACACACGTGAGGATCGTGCGCAGGAAGCCGAGCCAGAGCGTGGAGTGCGGCGGGGTCGGGGCGGTGAGCAAGAGGTCGCCGTCCGCGCGATGAAACAGCGCGGACTCCATGGCGCTCATCGCCAACCCGAGCGAGAGGAACAAGACCGGCATCGCCGCGACCCCGAACGCGAGCCGCGCGAGCACGCCGTCGGGATCGTCGCGCAGGAGTTCGATCGCCTCGCTCGGAAGAATGCGGCGCGCGATCATGAGCGCGCCGACCGACACGCAGACGAGCGTGATCAAGACGCCGACGAAATCGCCGCGGCCCGACGGGTGCCGGACGAGATTCGCGAAAGCGCGCAGCTCAGCCGCGATCAGGTTGCGCATGGTCGTCCGCGTTGCCGTCGTCGCCGTTCGTGTCGGGCTCGGTGATCGCC
>JAUIME010000379.1 GCA_030433195.1 bacterium | reverse complement strand
GATCGACATCGGCGGGCCGTGCATGATTCGCGCCGCCGCGAAGAACTTCTCGGGCGTCGTCGTGCTCACGAATCCGGATCAGTACGCGACGGTTCTCGCCGAGCTGCGCGAGAGCGGTTCGGTGTCGGCCGCGTCGCGTCGACGATTCGCGGTCGAGGCGTTCGCGCACACGGCCGAATACGACGCCGCGATCCACAACTACCTCGCGGCCGAGCGCGGTTTTCCCGAGCTTTACGTGCGTGCCTACCGCAAGGAGTCCGATCTTCGCTACGGCGAAAACCCGCACCAAAAAGCCGCGATGTACGTCGATGCGTCGCGCGACGCGGCGCGGACGTCGGGCGGTGTGCTCGGGGGCCGTCGCGTCGCGGGCGGTGAGCTCTCGTTCAACAACTTGCTCGATCTCGAAGCGGCGCACGCGGCGGTGCGCGGTTTCGAGGGCCCGGCCGTCGTCGTCATCAAGCACAACAATCCATGCGGCGCGTGCGAAGACGACGAGCTCGAAGAGGCCGCGGCCGGTGCGTTCCGCGGCGATCCCGAAGCCGCGTTCGGCGGCATCGTCGGCGCGAATCGCACGATCGACGTCGCCACCGCGCGCGAAATGACGAAGAAGGGGCGATTCCTCGAAGCCGTCGTCGCACCGGGGTTCGAACCCGAAGCGCTGCGCATTCTCACGGAGCGATCCGGTTGGGGCGAGCGCCTGCGCATCGTCGAAGTCGAGGCGGCCGATCCGCCGCGTTGGCAAGCCCGCTCGCTCGAAGGCGGCATGCTCCTCCAAGAGACCGATCGACAACTCGTCGACGAGTCGAAGACGCGCACGGTGTCGCGAACCGCTCCCAACGACGACACGCTCGCATCGCTCCGCTTCGCGATGCGCATCTGCATGCGCGTCAAGAGCAACGCGATCGTCCTCGCCCGCGGCCGCGAAGTCGTCGGCGTCGGAGCGGGGCAGATGAGCCGCGTCGAATCGGTCCGCATCGCCCTTCGCAAAGCGGGCGATCGCGCCAAGGGCGCCGTCCTCGCATCCGACGCCTTCTTCCCGTTCCGCGACAGCGTCGACACCATCGCCGCCGCCGGCATCACCGGCATCATCGAACCCGGCGGCTCGAAACGCGACGCCGAAGTCATCACGGCAGCGGACGAAGCGGGCATCCCGCTCGTGTTCACGGGGATTCGGCACTTCCTGCATTGAGTAGCGATTCTGCGGGCTATTCGATGCGGACCACGACTGCGTTCGAAATGCTGACGAGCTTGCGACCGAGGGCGTTGCGATCGCCGACGAGAGCTTGAACGGTCAGGAACGAGCCGACCGGGGGCAATTGCCCCGAGGGGACGTCGATGACGACGGCCGGTAGCTCGTTCCCGGCGGCGCCGGTCGCTGTCGGTCCGGGCGGGTCGAGACGCGGGTCGCTCGGTCGGATCGTGTTGGCGACGTGAATCGGCATGACGTAGCCGGGTTCCGTGCGAATCGGCTGGAAGCACGCGAAGCCGAGTCCGGCGGGGAGTGCGGCGTTTGTGCCGGCTTGCGGGATGCCGCTCCACACGGCCGCGTAGTAGTTGCCGGCAGCGGCGGCGTTCGGTGCGAGATCGAGCCCGACGCGCAAGTCCTCGGTCGATTCGATCGTCAGCAGGCGTCGCGGCGTGCCGGTCGAGCCGTTCACGTCGAGAACGTCGATGTGGACTCCCGTGAGCGCGTCGGTGTTGCCGGCGAGGCATTGTGCGAGCTCGAAGGAGCGATTGCGATGGAAGCGAATCGCGTCCTCGCTGAGGAGGACGACATCGATGAGCTCGTCGTCGTCGAAGAAGCCGGTGGTGATCGCGCCAGCTCCGCTGCCTGAGACTCCATGGAACCGCGGAAGCGCCGGGCTGAAGTCGCCGCGTCCGTTCCCGAGCGCGATCGTTCCATTACCCGCGAACACGAGGTCGACTTGACGGTCGCCGTTCAGGTCGCGCGCTCGCACGCCGCCTTCGCCGTCGATCGATACGGACTCCGGGAACGTGCCGAAACCCGAATTGAAGTGAACGCTCGCCTCTTCGCCGCTCACGACCGCGTCGAGGTGCCCGTCGCGGTCGAAGTCTGCGACCGCGATCGAGATCGAATCCAAATCGACCGGAAACGAGGGCCCGCGTAGGAATGTGCCGGTACCGTCGCCGCCAGCGAAGGTGACGCCGCCGACTTCACGGTCGAAGATGAGGAGATCGAGAAGATCGTCCGTCCGATCGTCGAAGGAACCGATCGCGATGGCGTGCGGCTCGAGCACGCCGTCGACGGGAATCGCTGCAGGAAAAGCACCGGTGCCGTCGCCGAGGAAGACCCAGACGTGGCCATCGATGTTCGGTCGAGGGTCGCCCGGACAAGCGACGACGACGTCGACGTGGCCGTCGAGGTCGACGTCACCGACCGCGATCGCCGCCGGCGTTTCCACGGTCGGGGCGCTACCGGCGAGTGTGAGGTTGCCGTTCCCGTCTCCGAGAAGCACTTGGATCGTACTCGGTCGGCCGATGACGACATAGATGTTGCCGTCTTCGTCGAAGTCGGACGTCGCGATCGGCCCGCGGTTCGACACCGAAGTCGACGAGCCGAGTGTGAAGTTACCGCTGCCGTCGCCGAGGAACACGACCACGGAGTCGTCGGCGTCGGCGTGAATCAAGTCGAGATGCGAATCGCCATTCAGATCCGCCTTGGCGAGGCCGCAGCCCGTGTCGAGTGAATCGTCTGCGGGTGCCGGCAGGACGACGGTGCCATCGAGAGGGTCACGGTCGTCCAGGCGCACGGTGACACGACGTCGATCGAACGCCACGAAGAGCCCCGAGCTCGCACTCGTCGGCAGGGTGACGGCGTGAATGCCGAGAGCGGCTTCCGACTCGAGGGATACGACTCGTGAATCGGTCAGCGCTCCGGCCACGTCGCCGAATCGAATCTCCATACCGCCTTCGCCGGTCACCGCGGCGTCCGCGTTGCCGTCGCGGTCGAGCTCTGCGATCAGGAGGCGCTCCGGCGCCTCGACCGTCGGGTACGAGGCCGCGGGTGCGAAGCCCCCGGTACCGTCGCCGGAGTACACCGTGAGCGTGTCGGAATCATGGTCCGCGGTGACAAAGTCGAGATGCCCGTCTCCGTCGAGATCTGCGGTGGCGAGATCCGTCGGCCTGCCCGGCGCGGGTACCGCGGCGATCGAGTCGAACGTCCCGTCGCCTCGGTTCGGGAGTATCCGGACCGATTCGAGGTGAGCGACGACGATGTCGATGAGTCCGCTTCCGTCGAAGTCGGCAAAGCCGACGCCTCGCGGTCGGTGGCTCGTCGGGTAGAGCGTGACGTCGGCGAACGAGCCGGTTCCGGTTCCCTTGGCGACCGTCATTCCGCCGCCGATGGAAACAGAAACCAGATCGCAGTGGCCGTCGGCATCGAGGTCCACGGCACGGAGCTCTTTGTCGTTCTTCATGACCAACGTGGCGTGCTCGACGAATCCTCCCGAGGTGTCGTTGAGGAACACTCTCGTCACGTCTTGGTTGTAGGCGATCGCGAGATCGACGAAGCCGTCCGAGTCGAAGTCGGCCGACGCGAGAAGCCGGGCCTCGCTCGCCGGGAAGGTCGACTGCGTCGGGAAGCCGCCACTTCCGTCGCCGTAGTAGACCGTGAATCGATCGAACGCGATCAGGATCAAGTCCGGGACGTTGTCGCCATCGACGTCCGCGGCGGCGATGTCGTCGTAGTCCGTCGGAGTCGAAACGACGATCGGGGACGCGAACGAACCCCCTCCTGTCCCGAGCAGGACGAAGAAGAAGTCGTCGATCTCGTCGGCGGCCGCGAGATCCAGGATGCCGTCTCCGTCGAAATCCGCGACGACGGGCGCGTGGTCCGTGACGACGAGAGGCGTCAACTCGCCGACCGTGAAGTTGCCGCTGCCATCCCCGAGAAGCACGCGGAAGTTCGAGAACTCGCGTGCGATGAGATCGAGGTGCCCGTCTCCATCGATGTCGACCGCGGATCTTGCGGAACGATTGGCGAGCGCGGGTGCCGCGAATGGTGCCCCGAAGCCGCCGCTCCCGTTCCCGAACAAGATCCACTCGTCGATGGCGACGTCGGGGTTGCCATCCTCGTCGAAGTCTCCCGCGACGGGTTCGGCGTGCAACGACGTCGGCTCCGGAGTCGGAACGAGTCCGCTCATGAGCGTCCCCGTCGCATCGGCGAGCACGGGGAAGATGAAGTCTTGGTCACCCGAGAGCACCGCGACGTCGTTGTGTCCGTTCTCGTCGAAGTCGGCGACGAGGAGGCTCTCGGATCCGGGAAGATAGACCCGTGGAAGGGCCGTGAAGTCGCCGGTACCGTCGCCGAGCAAGATCAGGCCGGAGCCGAACACGACGTCGAGTGGCCCATCGCCATCGAAGTCGGTGACGACGCCGCCAAACGGCGAGGCTTCGAGGGCGCCCACGGTTCGCAGAAACGTGAAAGAGCCCGTGCCGTCTCCCGCGTGAATCTCGACCCGGTACGGCGAGATCAGTCCGATGGCGAGGTCGACGAACCCGTCGGCGTCGAAGTCGCCGGCCAGGATGTCTTCGACGTCGCGATAGTCGCTGACGGGGACGAGTGCTTTTTGCTCGACGAACCGATTCGCGCCGTCATTCAGGAAGATCTCGATACCGTCCGTACCGAGGGCCGCGAAATCGGAGATCCCGTCGCCGTCGAAGTCGCCGATCGCGACGTCCTTCGCGTAGTTCGTGAGGTACGGCGTGGGCGAGAATCCGAGCGAATCGAAGTCGACCTGCGAGACGGACGTTCCCGCTCCGTAGGCGAGCACGAGGACAGCGGCGAGAGTCCGTGGAAACGAGAACGTGGCGTTCGGTGAGATGCGCGACATGACGTTCCTCCAGTAGCCCCTGCGACTCGAGGCACCGTACCAGGATTCGTCACCCGAACGCCAGACAAATCAATCCGCGTAGGTGAGTTCGATCGCGTACTTGCGTAGCGCCGACTCCATCGGGGCGTAGTCGTCGCGGAGCTTGAGCTCGAAGGCCTTGCCGAACTCCGTGCGTCCGCCTTCGCCGTTGCGTTCCTTGGTGAGGTACTTGCGGAAAGGCTCGCGATACTTGCCGCCTTCGGCGTGCAGAAGGAAGTGGGCGAGGAGCCACGACTGGGCGTCGAGGAGCTCGTGGAAGGCGTCGGGATCGATCTCGAAGGCTTCGGGGTCGAGCTTGGCTGCGTCGCGGTCGGCGCGGCGTTCGTCGAGATAGCCGAGGAGATCGAAGAGCCCGAAGAGCTGCTCGCGTCCCGCGGCGTCGAAGCAGATCTGGACGAGATCGTCATGGACTCCGCCGGGAGCGGGGGACGTCTTCGCGGTGACTTCGTCGGGCGGGGGAGCGAGGTAGGACGGGACGCCGCGGCGCACCCAAAGGGCGCGCGGCTCGTCGTTGCCTTCGGTGCGGGCGTGGAGCAGTTGGCGTGCGGCGCCCGCGGCGAGATCCGTGAGGAAGCCGTCGCGCTCGAAGCTGACGGGCGGATCGTCGCTCGTTCGGTAGCCCGTGAGGTCGCGCGAGCGCGGCTCGTAGACGACGCGATCTTCGGCGTCGGGCTCGGATCCGGAGCGGCTCTTGTGGTAGA
>JAUIME010000378.1 GCA_030433195.1 bacterium | reverse complement strand
GTCGAGTCCAAGATCGAAGCCGTGAAGAAGGCGCTCGAGGGATCCGACGTCGACGCGATCGAGAGCGCCGCGAAGGAGCTGGAGCAAGAGGTCCACAAGATCTCGCAGCATCTCTACCAGCAGCCGGAGGGCGGAGAGCCGTCGAAGGAAACGGCGGGCGCGACCGCTTCGGGCGGCAGCGAGAAGGGCGATGACGACGACGTCATCGACGCCGACTTCGAAGTGAAGGACTGAGGTCGACCACAGGGCCGCAGAACGGATTGCTTGAAGCGGCCGCGGGAATAATCTTGAATGGTGACGTGCGAGCCGGCCCGGTATCTCCGGGGCGGCTCGTCGTTTTTCGTCCGGTCGCCTGAAACGACACGGAGCCTCTCGGCTCATGATTGACGTCGAACACCTCGTGAAGCGCTTCTCGGGCTTCGCGGCCGTCGATGGGATTTCGTTCCACGTGCCGCGCGGTCAGATCGTCGGCTTCTTGGGTCCCAACGGGGCCGGCAAGACGACGACGATGCGCATCCTCACGGGGTTCTTCCCGCCTACGTCGGGCAGTGTCCGCATCGACGGGCTCGATGCTGTCCGCGACTCCCTCGCGGTCCGCCGACGCATCGGCTATCTTCCGGAGAGCGTACCGCTGTACACGGACATGCGCGTGGTCGAGTACCTCGATTTTCGCGCTCGCCTGAAGGGCGTTCGGAGTCGCAAGCAGCGGCGGGATCGCGTCGGCCACGTGCTCGATCGATGCGGCCTCGCGCCGATGCGTCGACGCCTGATCGGTCAACTCTCCAAGGGGTATCGCCAGCGCGTCGGGATCGCCGACGCCCTCGTCCACGATCCGCCCGTGCTGATCCTCGACGAGCCGACGGTCGGGCTCGATCCGTCGCAGATCCGCGAAATTCGCGATCTCGTTCGCGACCTCGGTCAGACGCACACGGTGATGCTGTCGACGCACATCCTCCAAGAGGTCGAGATGGTGTGCGACCGGGTAATGATCCTCTTCGCCGGAAAGATCGCTCGTGACGGCGCGATGGAAGAGTATCGCGTGAATGGCGCACTCGAGCTCGAAGACGCGTTCTTGCGAATCGTGCACGGCGCGTCGTCGGCATCGAGCCCGGCGAGCGCGAGCGAGACGGGGACCGGAGCTTCGACTTCGGCAAGAGGAGGGACCGCATGAGGAACCTCTTGACTCTCAGCCGTCGCGAGCTCGGCGCGATCGCGTTCGCGCCTTCGTCGTACTGGATCCTCGGACTGTTTCTGTTCGTGGTCGCGTACTTCTTCCGATTGGCGCTGGTCGCCGTCGGGGGGGATATCTCGCAGTCGTACCGATCGTTCGCGAGCGTCGTGTACTTCCAGTTGCTCTTGTGCGTGGTCCCGCCGTTGTTGACCATGCGATCCATCGCGTCCGAGCGCCACAGCGGCACCTTCGAGATGTTGATGACCGCGCCGGTCACCGATCGACAAGTCGTGCTCTCGAAATTCGTCGGCGCGTTCGCGTTCTATGCCGCGCTGTGGCTTCCGACGATCGTCATCCCGATCGCGCTGTTCCAGTTCGGCGCGTATCCCGATTTCGGTCAGGTGATCGCGTTCACGATCGGCCTCCTCGGACTCGGCGCGTTCTTCGTATCCATCGGCATCTTTACCTCGTCGGTCACGTCGAAGATTCAAGCCGCGTTCTTTCTCGCCTTCGTGCTGAACGTGTTCTTCCTGTTCGGGGTCGCGGGGCTCGCCTGGTTGTCGCCATCCGAGATCGTTCGCGACTGGTCTTCGGCACTCATCATCCCGCAGCACCTCGACGAGTTCGCGCGCGGCATCGTCGATGTCCGGTATCTCGTGTTCTACGTCACCGCGACGGGCTTCTTCCTGTTCCTCGCGGTGCGCAGTCTGGAGTCCCGGCAATGGCGATGAACCCTGCGGAATCGACGAATTGGGGAGGGCGCGACCGGCGTCGCCTGGCGTTGCAGGTCGTGGTGCTCGTGCTCGTAGCCATGGTGTTCGTCGTCGGGACCAACATGCTCGCGAAGCACCTGTTGACGCGCTTCCCCTGGATGCGCGCCGACCTCACCGAGGTCAAGCTGCATTCGCTGAGCGATACGACGAGAGGTCTCCTCGAGTCGCAGCAGCCGGACGCCGACATCACCGTCGTCTTCAAGTCGCTCGGCCAAACGCGTTCCCAGGTGACGGCGGAGCAAGAGGCGCTCGCGCGCCTGCTCGATCTACTCGGGGAGTACCGGCTTTTGGCGCCGGGGTTGAACGTGACGACGGTCGACGTCGACCGCGACCCGAGCCGTGCCCGCGACATCGCGGATCGATTGGAACTGCGCGAGCTGCAGCCCGCCGAAGTCTCGCGGGTGGTGGTCGAGGCCGGCGGACGCCGGCGCGACATTCCGCAGGCCGCGTGGGTGTCGATCGACTACGGAGACGGCCGGCGGCCCGCCTCGATCGTGGCGTTTCCCGCCGAAGACGCGCTCACGTCGGCACTCGTTCACGTCCTCGACCCGACGCCTCCCGAAGTTCATTTCCTCACCGGCCATGGAGAGGGGGATCCGGATGCCGAGGATCCCGCGCACGGGTTCTCCCAAGCGCGCGAGCTCCTGGAGCAGATCGGTCTCGAGGTTCGGACCCTCGACCTCGCCGCGAGGGGTGAGGTACCGGACGAAGCCGCCGCGGTGCTGGTCGCGGGAGTGCGCAGCGACTTCACAAAGGCTGAAGCGGAAGCGCTCGCGGCGTACTTCCGGCGCGGGGGGCGCGGGTACTTCTTGCTCGATCCCGGCGTTGCGCTTCCCAACGTGCGCGAGCTCTTGCGTCCGTACAACCTGACCCTCATGGATCCCGAGCTCATCGTGATCGACAGCAAACAGCACCCGATCGGAGCCGATTGGGACGAACTCGCGATCAAGCAGGGGATCACGGGGTATCACCCGATCACCGAGTCCCTGTCGATGACGGGACGGCGCGTGCATCT
This sequence comes from bacterium, assembly GCA_030433195.1. Lineage (GTDB taxonomy): Bacteria > Planctomycetota > JACOTG01 > JACOTG01 > JAUIME01 > JAUIME01. Next base: position 2,642 of record JAUIME010000378.1, on the reverse strand, counting down.
CGGACGATCGCGTCCGATCCGTCGGACGGTCGTCGACACGACGATGTCCCCGGTGTCGTTGCTGAAGACCGCGACGCGTGAGCGTGATCTTTCGTTCCTCATGCGGCTCACGGAGGACCGAAGCGTGCGCGTCCGCAAGGTCGAGTTCGACGAAGAACGCGACTACCACGACGGCCTCGAGTTCGATCTCGCCTTCGCGGTGGAGTCTCCCGGGTCGGAGGGTACGGCACGCTTGGTCACGTTCGGATCGAGTTCGTTCGCGTCGAATGCGCGGATCCGCATGGGTGCCAACCAGCAGCTGTTCGTGAACGTCGCGAACTGGCTCGTCGACCGGGAGTTTCGACTCGGAATCCCGCCCCGCACGGATCTCGATCGGACGTTCGTCATGACCGAAGAGAACGACCGCAAGTATCTTCTGTTGTTCGTCGCGGGTATTCCGGGGCTCGCCGCGCTTCTCGGAATCGCGACGTGGGTGGTGCGACGACGATGAGAACTTCGCATTGGATCCTGTTCGCGGCTGCGGCCGTGGTCGTGGCGCTGCTCTACTTCTGGCGCGATCCCGGCGCCGAGTCCCCGCCGGAACGCAACATCACGTCGATCGAGCCGATGCTCGGTCCGTGGATCGAAGCCGGTGAACTCGACATCGAGATCGTACGCGGCGCAGAGACGCTGCGGCTCGAGTGTGTCGCGCCGGGGGCCTGGAAGCTCGTCGAGCCGGTCGAGTGGCCGGTGTCCCTCGATTATTGCGAGCGGCTGATCCAAGGCCTTTGGCTGACGGTCTCGGCCGATCCCTCGAAGTCTCCCGATCCCGGCTCGATCGATTTCGCGTCGAAGGGGGAGCAGATCACGTTGTCGCGCGGCGCGACTCGTGTTCTCGTCGTTCGCATCGGGCCCGACGTCGGGTTCGAATCGTACGCCTTCGCGCAGATTCCGGGGGACGATGATCTCTGGAAGGCGCCGTTGGCGCTTGCGGGCGCGCTTCGCGAACCCTTGGACGTCATCCGGTCGCGGCTGCTGCTCGGTGTGCCGAGACACTTGATCGCCGAGTTCCGAATCGAACGATCCGACGGAGCGCAGTGGAGCGCGAAGCGCTTCGCGAGCTCGTGGCGTCGCGTCGAGCCTGCGGATGCGCCGCTCGCGGAGTTCGACGTGCGGGATCTTCTCGTGCCATGGGTCACGCTCGAAGCCGCCGAGTTCGTCGACGACCGACCGGAGAATCTCGCGTTGTATGGCCTCGATCCGCCCGTCGGTACGGTGCGCTTTCGGCTCGACGCGGGCACCGCGGATCCTGCGAACGCTCCGGCAGAGCCGAGCGAAGCGGCGTGGGTCGAGCTTCGCGTCGGGGCGGAAGCTCCGGACGGGGGGCGCTACGTCGGGGTACCGGAGTGGAACGCCGTGGTTCGAGTCGTCGAGCCGATCCTCGAGTGGTTGGAGGTGTCGTCCGACGACATCATCGATCGGCGGGTTTTCGACATCAACATGGGAACCGTCGTTCGCGTCACGATCGAACGAGATGCGCCGACGCTCGAGTTCACTCGCTCGGCCGAAGATCCATGGCACCTCGAGAAGCCCGTCGCGATGCTCGCGAACGCCGATGAGGTGAACCTCGTGACGGACGCGCTGAGCCGCATCGAGATCACCGACGACGACACCCTCGATCCCGAGACCGTGGGTACGACGTATCAGGTGCGAATGCAGCAGTCGGGCGGTTCGGTCCTGGGCTTCGACGCAAGCCCTCTCGCCGGCGACGGCGACCGTTTCGTGGTGCGCACGATTCCGGGGGGGCGCGTCGGCACGACGTCGCGCGAGGCGTTGGCCTTCCTCGACACGCCGCACTACGTGTTGCGCGATCCCGAGATCACGGCGGTCACGGCCGAACGGCTCGGTGGTCTGCGGATCCACGGCAACGGGCAGACGAACGAGCTGATCTTCTCGCAGGCGGGCTGGTTCCGACGGGATCCGAGTTCGGGCGAAGAGGAACGCGTCGACAACGACTTCATGGCGATCTTGGCCAAGCGATGGACGCGGATCCGAGCGAAGGAGTACTTCGCGACGACCGAGAACCCGCCCGAGTGGCTCGACCCCGAGCGGCCCCACGCGACGATCGAGCTCGTGGGGCGTCCTTTCGAATCGAACGACGTGATCGCGCGGCTCGAGGTCTTCTGGCGCGACGAGGGCGAGGGGCGCCGGGAGTTGCCGGTCGCGCGTAAGAGTGGTGAGCCGTACCTCTTCCGGATCTCCACCGATCCCGTGAGCCGCTTGAAAAGAGCTTGCCCCTTCCTGTCTGACTAGCGAAAATACGACGGAGAAACGTCCGAACGGCTCGAGAACCGCCGAGCGGACACTCGAACGAGAGTTCCGTTCCGACACTCCCACGAGCCCGAGCCCGCGCCTCCTCGATCCGGTGGTACCGATCCGATGACCGTTCATGATTCGCTTCACGAGACGTCGCAGGGGCAGCGGCCCCGCCGACATCTGCTCGCGATCGGGCTCACGGTGCTGGTCACCTTGGCTGCCGGCTGCGGTGAGAACGGCGCCGAGGGCGACGAGATTCGCGCAGCCGAAGCCGATCGCACGATTGCCGGAGAACCGATCGCCGCTTCGTCGGAGACGTCCCGGGAATCCGCAACCGAGGAGCCCGG
>JAUIME010000377.1 GCA_030433195.1 bacterium | reverse complement strand
ACCCCGAACACTTCGGAGATCTCGCGAAGCGTCATGCGGATTCGGTGCGCCGTGTGCGGCCCGACGCGTCGCTCGTGCGAGTCTGAAGCGAAATGGCGCCTGACGCGGCACGCCCGCAGGGGAAGCGACGCTCTTGAGTCTTCTCGACACCATCGGCGGTACGGGGATCTTGCCGCTTCGAACGCTCGTTCCCGACAGAAGCGCGCGCGTTCTCGTGAAGCTCGAGTGCGAGAACCCGACGGGGAGCATGAAAGACCGCATGGCGTTGGCGATGGTGTCGGAGGCCGAGCGGGACGGTCGACTGGGCCCGAGCGGGGCGGTCGTCGAGTACACGGGCGGAAGCACGGGAGTGTCGCTCGCGTTCGTGTGCGCCGCAAAGCGTATCCCGCTCGACATCGTCACGTCCGAAGCGTTCAGCCGCGAGAAGCGCGATCACATGCGGGCGCTCGGTGCGCGGCTCACCCTGGTGCCGAGTCCGACGGGAGGCACGACCAAGGAGCTCACGCTCGAGATGATCGAGGTCGCACGGAGGCTCGCGGCCAAGCCCGGATGCTACTGGACCGACCAGTTGAACAACCGCGACCAAGTCGGTGCGTACACGCGCATGGCGGACGAGATCGTGGCGCAGGTCGACGGGCGGGTCGATGCGGCCTCTCGACACGGCTTCGCGAGCACGATGCCGACATTCGCGTCATCGCCGTCGAGCCGGCTGAGTCGGCGGTGCTATCGGGAGGTGCGAGCGGTTCGCACAAGATCGAAGGCACGGGGGCCGGCTTCGTCGTGCCGCTGTGGGACCCTGCGCTCGCGGACGCGATCGAACCCGTGTCGACGGCGGAGGCGATGGAGATGGCGCGACGGCTCGCGCGCGAGGAGGCACTCTTCGCGGGGACGTCGACCGGTGCGAACGTCGCCGCGGCGCTGCGCGTTGCCGAGCGACTCGGGGAAGGACACACCGTCGTCACGATCGCGTGCGATACGGGGATGAAGTACCTCAGCACGCCGCTCTACACGGAAGCGTGAAGCGGAAACCGCCGCGCGCACCCGTTCACCGAGTGCACGCGGCGCGTGACGTACAGAGCTACTTCTTCATCGAGAGAATCTGCTGGAAGCGCGTCTCGTCGAGGTGGTAGACCTCGCCCTCGGTCGTGAGGACGAAGCGGCCGCCGTGCTCGTTGCGGTTCGTCTCGTAGAGCAGGATCGTGCGGTCGGGGTCTTCTTCCGCATCTTCGTCGTCGATGTCTTCCATCAAGGCCTCGAGGTCGATGCGCAGCGGCGCCCCCGCGATCGTGCCGAAGACGCGCCCCGATTCGAGGTCGCCCTTCTTCACGATGAGCTTCGAGTTCGGCAGGTAGTTGTACGACACCGCGATCTCTTCGATGTCTCCGAACTCGGTCTCGTATTCGATCGCCGTCGGGTCTTTGTCGGACGGGACGAGGAACATGTCTTCGTCTTCGATGAGGCCACGCGTGACGAGCTCGCCGAGCGTGTCGGGATAGCGCTTGCCGGCACCGAACGTGCCACGGTGGAGGTGGATCGCCGCGTAGATCTTCTCGACACGCGCACGGCACACACGCTCCTCCCAAGTGGCACGAGCTTCGTCGAGCGACATACCGGTGAAGAGCGGTCCGAGCGGTACCGTGATGCTCGCGATGAGAGCCGTCAGCGGATCACCGAGTGGCGACGCCGCCGTCATCTCGAGCCCCTTGTCCGTCCAGGTAATCCTCGCCGAGCCTTCGCCGAGGTACTTCGCGATGAGCGTCGACTGCGGGAGCTCCGCGAGGTTGAGGAGCGGCTGGCTCGTCATGCCCGTCGAGCGCTGCAACTGGCCGAGTCCGAGCTGCACGAGCGGGAGCATCTTCTCGTACATCAGCTTGAAGATCTCTCGCGAGTCGTAGCGACAGATGAGCGCGTCGCGGCGGTCTTCCGGCGACACGGGTCCGCGCGACTCGGCGCCGTCGGCCTTGGCGCTCACGAGGCTTCGCAGGGTCGCGGGCGAGTCGGACAGGACGAGGGCGCCATCGACGACCGCGAACGCGGGAACGACCGGCGAGGGGTTGTTCGGGATCTTGATCGTGGTGATGCGGACGCCTTTGTACTCGGTCTCGTCGAAGCCGATTCCCTCCATGCGATCCTTCACGTCGGCGAGTGCTTCGCGGTAGGCTTCTTCGTCCGCGATGCCGAACGCGAACACCATCCGCGGAATCGGCAGCCCGAACTTCGGCGCCGCGAAGATCATCGACATGCCGCCGTGGAACGCGTCGAAGACGCGACGCATGCGAGCGAGCAACTGTTCGTCTTCTTCGTCGAACTCACCGTCCTCCTTGGCTTCGTCGGCGAGCGCGAGGAACGCGTCGAGGATCTTTTGCGGATCGAACGAGCCGCGCACGTGCACGAGCTCGGGATCGAGCGCGGGCAGCACCGGCGGCACACCGGCGCCTTCCTCGGGAATCGGACGGAGCGCGGCGAGCAGTCCCTTGCCGGTTTCGGTCATTTCGAGGAGGAGCTTCTCACGGATGTTCGGGCCGTCGGCCGCGACGCCGGCGCGGACGGTTTCGAGCGAAGCGAGGCCGAGAAACTCGAGCACGACCTTCATCATGTCGCGGTCGTCGTCGGATTGTTCTTGTCGGAACAGATCGAACATCTTGTCGATGTCGAACGAGAACGCGCCGAGCCGCGTGCCGGAGTCGAAGAGACGTCGATCGAGGTCGGCCGGTTCGGCCGGCGCGGTCGTCGTGAGCGCGGCGAGTTCGTCGGTCCCGTCGATCGAGATCCAGATCTCGTCATCCGCGTGGAAGTATGCGATCTCGGGCTCGTCGTCGTCGGTGGCGTGCGACCAAACGCGGATCTCGTGTTCGCCGATTTTGCGCTCCGGCGCGGTCTGTCTCGCGAAGTCGGATTCCTCGAGAAGCTCCTCGAGCTTCTTCATGAGCCCCAAGAGAACTTCGGCGTCCTTCTCTTCGAAGAGGATCGAACCGAGGAACGTCGCGTCGGGTTCTTCGCCGTCGACCGGTTCGAGGTACACGTGCGCGGTGATTCCCTGGTACTCGACCGAGCTGAGCGATTCGAGAGCCTCGGTGACGCGATCCTCGAGCGGGATGTCGACCTCGAGGTCCTTCGCGAGCTCCATGAGGTCTTCGATCGATTCCATTTTCGCCGTATAGCGGGTTTCGATCTTCTCGATCACCGCCTTCATGGCTTCTTCACGGCTCAACTCGCCGAGCTTCGTCGTGAGCAAGGCGTCGATCGACGCGCGGTAGCCCGGAACGTCCATCGCGAAGAAGGCGCCCGCGGGTGCGCAGTACGTCGTTCGGCGTGTCGCTTGCGCGGGCTCGGCCGCTTTCTCGCCGGAAGTCTCGGCCGCGGGGCCGTCGGTCGCAGCTTCGGACTCGTCGCCTTGCGAGCCTTCGGCCGGCGTCTCGTCGCCGCTCGTCGGCGGCGTGTCGCTTGCGGGCTGCTCCTTTGCGGGTTCGCTCGCGGGCGGCTCTTGTGCGAACGTCGCCGGTGACGCCGCGAGGTTCGCGACGATTGCGAGCGCCACGGCGCATGCGAGTCGGCGGGTCGCTGCGACGAAGCGCCTCGCCTGGAATGCGACGGGTGCGTCGAGTTTCGTGAGGTCCATCAAGAATCTCCCTTCCTTCGGCAACATCGATCGTGTCCGATGGTCGTGTCCGCTGTTCGCGCGTTCGGATCTCGCTCGTGGCGACGCGAGCCTCGTGATCGAGATCAGCGGTACTCTTCGTGCTCGCCGAGCTCGATGTCGGCCTCGTCGGCGACGGTGTCGATTCCGGCGCGAAGCGTTCGGTCTTCTTGCAGATCGTAGAACAGCTCGTCGAAACGATCGAGTTCGCGATCGGACAACAGGCGACGTCGAAGCTCCGCGCGCAAGACGCGTCGGGCTTCTTGTTCGTTGAGGTTGCGCTCGGCCTTCTTGTAGTAGTCGTCCCAGTCGGGATATCGCGACGTGTCCTCGCCATCGAAGATCGCGAGTGCGATCGCGGTGTCGCGGTCCTCTTCGATGAGCTCGGTCACGTATTCGTCGAGATAGCTGCTCTGGCGCACGCGCATCACGCGATCGAGCAGCACGCCGCGCAGGTTGCGCTCGCGCACCGGGATGTCGGGCTCGACACCGACGAGGTGGATGCTGCGCTTGCCCTCGGGCAGGTAGTAGCGCATCATCGTGAGCGATACGGCGTAGACCGACCGCGTGGTTCCGAGAGCAGTGTCGCTCGAGAAACCCGGGAACTGCGTTCCGCTCTGGCCGATGCCCTTGCCGAACGTCGTCTCGCCGAGGACGATCGCGCGTTCGTTGCCCTGCAAGCTGCCGGACGTCATCTCGGACGCGCTCGCGCTCGAACGATTCACGAGCACGGCGACCGGATACGTGCGATCGCTGGGGGCGTCGGTGGCGCGCACGTCGTCGTCGACCTCTTCGCCGTTCGGTCCACGCGTGACGTTGACGCTGATGAGCTTGCCCGCAGGCAGGAACTTGTCGACGATCTCGGTCGCGTCGACGACGGTCCCGCCGGGGTTGTTGCGCAGATCGAGCACGAGGCCGACGATCCCTTCGTCTTCCATCTCGAGCAGGGCTTGCTCGATCTTCACGGAGCACGCGGCTTCGAACGCTTTCAAGCGTAGGTAGCCGATCTTGCCGGGCAAGACGCGATGCACGACGGTGCGGCCGTCGTCCGCGGGTTCCGGAGTCAACGAGAACGCATACGGTCGGTTCCAACCGTCCCGCAGGATCGAGAAGTCGTTTTCTTCGTTCACGGCCTCGAGAACTTCTCGCGGGGTCATCTCTCCCGTGAACTTCTTGCCGATCTTCACCACCTGGTCGCCGGGCTGGATGCCCGCGTAGAAGGCGGGGCTGTCGTACAACACGAAGTCGACCCACCACGACCCGTCTTTCTCGTCGAGGATGAAGCCGTTGGTTCTGTCGTTGTCGTCGAGCAGGCCGGGAAGCCATCCGGGTCGCACGTTGCCTTCGGCGTCGTTGGAGAGTCGGAGGCGCGAGAATCGATCGCCGAGGCTGCGGACCATGCCGTCGGCGGCCGCGTTCGTGAGCCGTACGAGGTCGCTCTTGTCCGATTCGAACGGAATCGCGCCGAGGGCTCGGAAGAAGTCCTCGGGTCCGCGGTCCGCGGTCGCTCGGAGGACGCGTTCGACCACGTCACGCTCGAACCCCTCGATCTTCACGGCGTCGCTCGGTTTCGCGTCGTCGTTCGCAAAGTGACGGCGCATCGCGGTTCGAGCGGCCGCGTCGAGGCTTCGTTCCTCGACGAGCTCTTTCTCGTCGAAGTAGAAGAACTGGCTTCGGATGTAGTCACGGACGCTGCGCACGATGCGGTCGGCGTCGCGCGAGTCGCGGAACCACGGCAGCTCTTCGCCTTCGAACCGCTCCGTGTTGCGATCGAGCCAACGGCGCCAGTTGCGGGCTTCGTCGTCGAGCGATCCGGCCGCGGCCGGTCCCTTGTCGACAAGGCGTCGGAGACCCGAGAGCACCCGCGAGCGGACGGCGCGGCTGGTGTCGGTGTTGGCGACGTGAACGAGGGCGGGCACCGCATTGGCGTTGCCCTGCGCGACGAGTCCGTCGATCGCCAACAGG
>JAUIME010000376.1 GCA_030433195.1 bacterium | reverse complement strand
ACCGAACTCATTCGCAATCTCGTGTGAGGACTCAACGGAACGGGCCCGAACCGATCCGGAGACTATAGCCCGATTCCCGGCGACTGCAAGAGCTTGCCACGGACTTTACGCCGCCGTCGTCACCCCCTGGGGCAACCCCATGACCGGACAGGATTTCTATCGAGTTCACCCCGCTTCGTCCAGCCCGACGCGACGCGGCCCTCGTCGCGGTTCGTTTGGTATAGTCGCCGCCTCGTATCGGCGATGCGACCAGAAAAGCGCAACGCTGCGATCGTCTGTCCGCGCCCCGTACCCGAGAATCGAACGACCGAGGCGATCGGAGGCGCCCGACTCATGCAACGAACCGACATCGAGGCGATCGCGAGTCTCGCGCGGCTCGACCTCACCCCCGAGCAGCTCGACCGCTTCGCGACGCAGTTCGAGGACATCCTCGGATTGTTCCGGGCGCTCGACGCCGTCGATACGACCGACGCTTCGCGCGCGGCTACGACCGAACGACACCGGAGCTTGCGCGAGGACCGCGTCGCACCGACGCTTCCGCTCGGCGACGTGCTCGCGAACAACCCCGCATCCGACGCGACCCGCTTCCTCGTCCCCAAGATCCTCGACGATCGCGCGTCATGAGTTCGCAACGCGCTTCGACTCCCGACGAGTCCGTCCGCGAGATCTCCCGCGCCGTGCGCGACGGCGAGCGCTCGGCCGAATCGGTCACGCGTGCCTATCTCGATCGGATCGACGCACTCGATGATCGCGTCGGCTCGTTTCTGACCGTCGACCGCGACGGCGCCGTCGAGTACGCTCGCAAGCTCGATCGCCGACGCGAGGCCGGGGCGACGCTCGGGCCGCTCGCCGGGGTTCCCGTCGCCGTCAAGGACAACCTCTGCACGAACGGGCTGCGGACCACGTGCGCTTCGCGGCTCTTGGAGTCGTTCGTGCCGCCCTACGACGCGACCGTCGTCTCGCGCCTTCGCGACGCGGACGCGGTCGTCATCGGCAAGACCAACCTCGACGAGTTCGCCATGGGCAGCTCGACCGAGAACTCCGGCTTTCAGCCGACCCGCAACCCCTGGGATCTCGAACGCGTCCCCGGCGGCTCGAGCGGTGGATCGGCGGCCGCCGTCGCGGCCGGCTTCGCGCCCGCCGCGCTCGGCTCGGACACCGGCGGATCGATCCGTCAGCCCGCGGCTCTGTGCGGCGTCGTCGGGTTGAAGCCCACCTACGGCCGCGTATCGCGCTACGGGCTCGTCGCGTTCGCGTCTTCGCTCGACCAGGTCGGCCCGATCACCTACGACGTCGACGACGCCGCGCTCCTGTTTTCCGTGATCGCGGGCCCCGACCCGCACGACGACACCACGGCCGCACCGACGGCGACGAACGGCTCGGAATCCTCGCCCGACGCCGATCGGTCCGACCTGCACGGCCTTCGCATCGGAATCCCGCGCGAGTACTTCCCGGATTCGCTACCCGAAGACGTGAGCCTTCCCGTCCGTGCCGCGATCGATCGCCTGCGCGGCGCCGGCGCCGACGTGCGCGAAGTGACCCTACCGCACACGAACGTCGCCATCGCGACGTACTACGTGCTCGCCAACTCCGAGGCGAGCTCGAACCTCGCACGTTTCGACGCCGTCCGCTACGGACGCCGCATCGAACATGACAGCGACTCGCTCGCGATGATGGCGAAGAGTCGATCCGCGGGGCTCGGCCCCGAAGTCCAACGGCGCATCATGCTCGGGACGTTCGCGCTCTCGGCGGGCTACTACGACGCGTACTACGGGAAGGCACTCGCCGTTCGGGATCGGCTGCGCGCCGATTTCGAAAGTGCGTTCGACGACGTCGACGCACTCGTCGCCCCGACATCGCCCCTCGTCGCGTTCCCGCTCGGAAGCAAGGTGTCGGATCCCGTCTCGATGTACCTGTGCGACATCCTCACGGCGAGCGCCAACCTCGCGGGGATTCCCGCGCTCTCGGTTCCGTGCCGCGACGCGCATCCCCTTCCCGTCGGCCTGCAGATCCTCGGGCCCCGCTTCAGCGAAGAGCGCTTGTTCCGCATCGGACGCGCCCACGAAGAGCTCTCGGCCGCGCCGTTGCCGCGCTCGCCGATCGCGATGGCTTCGGCCGAAGGAGACGCGTCGTGAGCGCGAGCGATTGGGAAGCCGTCGTCGGGGTCGAGGTGCATCTGCAGCTCGCGACCGAGTCGAAGATGTTCTGCGGTTGTCCCGTCCGCTTCGGTGCGCCGCCCAACACCCTCGTGTGTCCGGTGTGCCTCGCGCTACCGGGCGCATTGCCGGTACCGAACGCGCTCGCGATCCGCCATGCGATCCGCGTCGCACTCGCGCTCGGTTGCTCGATTCACCGTGAAAGCCGCTTCGATCGCAAGAACTACTTCTACCCGGATCTTCCGAAGGGCTACCAGATCTCGCAGTTCGACCGCCCATTCGGGTACGACGGCGCGCTCGAGCTCCCTTCGACGAGCGCGTTCGCGGGGCACCGCATTCGCATCCGTCGCGTGCATCTCGAAGAAGACACCGGCAAGCTCATCCACGATGCCGATCCGCGACAGAGCGTCGTCGATCTGAATCGCGCGGGGACGCCGCTCGTCGAGATCGTCACCGAGCCCGACCTCCGCGACGCGGACGAGGTCTACGATTACCTGCGCGAGCTGCACCTGACGTTGTCGTACCTCGGCGTCTCCGACTGCGACCTCGAGAAGGGATCGATGCGCTGCGAGCCGAACGTCTCGGTACGTCGGCGAGGAGCGACCGAGCTCGGCACGAAGACCGAGGTGAAGAACCTCAACTCGTTCCGTCACGTACGCGACGCGATGCGCTACGAGGTCACGCGGCAAATCGAGTTGATCGAGAGCGGCGGGTCGGTCGTTCAAGAGACGCGCTCGTGGAACCCCGAAACCGGTCGCACGGCCGCGATGCGCGCCAAGGAAGAAGCCCACGATTATCGCTACTTCCCCGAACCCGACATCGCACCGATCACGACGTCCGAAGCCGAGCTCGACGCGATCCGATCGGAGCTCGGCGAATCGCCGGCCGCACGCCGCGCGCGCTACCTCGAGACGCTCGGCCTCCCGTCCGAACACGCCGACGTCTTCCTCCACGATCCCGCGATGGCCGCGCTCTTCGACGCCACGGTCGCCGAGGGTGCCGACGCGAAAGCCGTCGCTCCGTGGATCGTCGGGGACCTCCAACGCGAGCGCAACGAACGCGCGGAGCGAAACGCATCGACCGACGTCCTCGCCATCGCACCCGCGTCCCTCGCACGGCTTCTCGCGCTCGTCGCCGACGGCACACTGTCGACCGCACTCGCACGCGAAGTCCTCACCGCGGTGCTCGACAGCGGCGAATCGCCCGATCGCATCGTCGAGGAGCGTGACCTCGCGCAGATCAGCTCGGCCGACGCCCTCACCCCCGCGATCGAAGCGGCCATCGAAGCCAATCCCCGCGCCGTCGAAGACATCCGCGCCGGGAACGACAAGGCCATCGGCGCTCTCGTCGGCCACGTGATGCGCACGACGAAGGGCAAGGCCAACCCCGCACTCGTCAATCAGAGCTTGCGCGAACGTATTCTCGGCGCGTGACGTCGCCGGGATTCACGACGCCACGAGCCCGAATCGCGAACCGGTCCCAGCGCTCGATTCATCGAACGTGAAGAACGACGGCGTTCGTCACGTAGGGGGAAGCTCCCGACCCTCGCTCGACGAATCTTGCCGGCATCTCGGATTTCCCTGCCCCGATCCGGAGGCGAACGTCGTCTTCGCCCACGGAACCGGGAAGCGATCCCGAGAGACCCCGAGCACCAGGCCCCGTTCGCGAGGACACCCACAATGGACCCGATCCGGCTCACTCGACACGGCATCACCGCTGCCTTCTCCCTGCTGCTCTTCACAGTGGCCGCACGCGGTGTCGACTACGAAGAAGCCGCCGAACTCGTCGCCAGTACCGGGGTGCCCGATGAATTCGGAACGGCCCTCGCCCTCGACGGCGAGACGTTGCTCATCGGCGCCGAACGCGAGGATGGAGCTCGCGGGGCCGTCTACGTGTTCCGCCGCGAAGGCGCCGCATGGCTCGAGGCGCAGCGGCTCGTCGCGAGTGACGGCACGCCGAATGATGGTTTCGGAAGCGCGGTGGCACTCTCGGGAGACAAGGCCCTCGTCGCCGCTCCGGGCGCCGAGGGCAAGTTCGGCGCCGTCTACGCCTTTCGACACGACGGCACGGAGTGGCTCGAAGAGCAGACGATCCTCGCAGGCAACGAGACGTTCACGTTCGGCGAGGCGCTCGCGATGGACGGTGACGTGGCCGTGATCGGCGGGGACTTGTTCATGAATCGCTTGGAGGTCCACCGCTTCGACGGCACCACGTGGAACTTCGAGACCGAGCTCGCCGACTCCGCGCCAGGATCGAACAGCGAGTTCGGCCACAGCGTTTCTCTGCGCGGCGACGTCGTTTGGATCGGGAATCCTTCGATCGATCCTTCGGGCCGGGCCCACGTCTTCTCCTTCGACGGGTCCGTTTGGACCGAGGAGCAAACCGTCACCGCAAGCGACGCGTCGTCCGGAGATCAGTTCGGCCGGGCGGTCGCCTACGATACCGACGAGAACCTCGCGATCGTCGGCGCCGACCGAGCCGCCTACGTCTTCGCGTTCGACGGTACGACGTGGACCGAAACCCAGAAGCTCACGACGACAACGAACGACGCGAGTTTCGGTCGCACGGTCGCGACCGACGGCCGCACGATCCTCGTCGGCGCGCGGGGCGAAGGCACGTCGGGTGCGCTCTACGTCTTCGAACACGACGGAACGGAGTGGATCGAGACGCAACGAATCACGCCGAGCAACCCCACGGCAGGGAGCCTCGGCACTGCCCTCGTGTTCGCGGAGGGACTCGCCTTCGCCGGCGCACCGGCCTCCGGCTCTGACCCGGGCTCGGTCTTCGCGTATTCCGAACGGTCGTGCGCGACCGGCAACGTGAACGAAGGGAACGGGATCACGACGAACGTGCTCTTCGTGAACGGCAGCTCCGGCGGACCGAGTCGCGCCGTCGAAGTCGTCGAGGGCGACTTCCTCACGATCACGTTGCTACGGCCGCTCGCAGGCGGCAGCGGACGCTTCGTCCTGCACGCCGACGAAGGCGATGCGCTCCTTCCTCGGCGGGACGAACTCCCGTTCGAGATCGGGACGACGTGCTTTCCGTTCCTCGACTCGAACGACGCGAGTCCGGTCATCATCGCGAACGGGATCGGCAAGACGGGTATCGTCGGCGAGAGCAGTTTCTACGGCTCGCCGACCCAAGATCCCGAGGCCGCGACGACCGAGTTGCTCTATCCGGATCTTCCGGCCGGGACCGCGCTCACGCTCCAGGGCCTCATCCTCGATCCCGCGTCGCCGAGCCCGAAGAGCGCGAGTGTCACGAATGCGGTCACGATCCACGTCGTCCCGCAGTCGTAGTCGACGCGCCGGCGAACGTCGCACGCGAGCGGCGTTCGCCCGCGCTCACTCCCACTCGATGGTGGCGGGCGGCTTGCTCGAGACGTCGAGGACGACGCGGTTCACGCCGCGCACCTCGTTGATGATGCGGTTCGACAGCCGTCGCGTGAA
>JAUIME010000375.1 GCA_030433195.1 bacterium | reverse complement strand
AGGATGAACGCCCCTTCGAATCCCGCCGAGAAATACGCGGCCTTGCCGTGACCGTAGAGATGTTCCTCGTCGGCCGGCTTTGCCGCGTACCAGAGGCTGGCGGCCGCAACGCCCGTCGCGGCGATGTGCACGATCGACTCGGCCGCATCGGAGAAGATCGCCTTGCTGCCCGTGAGGAAGTAAGCCGTCAGCTTGCCGACGAGCATCAGCACGGCGATGCCGAGGCTCGCCGCCATCGCGAGAGTCTTCGGGTCACGCTTCATGAGGTCGACGATCCTACCACAGCCCGCCGCACCGCCACGCGTGCGATCACGGGGGCTTCACCGGAGCAGAGATCGCCTCCCGGAACGACGCCCGGAAGGCGATCTCGACACTGCTTTCTCGCCCTGTCCTACGGACCCTTCTCGCAGTGTGTTTCGATGCGAGGCGAAGCGAATCTACGCCCCGTACTGTTTGATCGCTCGGTCGAGCTTCGGCAAGAGCGCCAAGATGAAGAGCGCCACGGCCGCCGTGATCCCCGACAGCAACAGGAAGAACGCCGTCGGCGCCATCTGCGACTGAAGCCCGCCGAAGAAGCCCGAGAAGTTGTTGCCGAACGCCGTCGCGAGGAACCACCCCCCCATCGTGAGACCGACGAGCCGTCTCGGCGACAACTTCGTCACGAGCGACAGCGCCATCGGCGACAGACAGAGTTCGCCGGCGGTCAGCACCGCATAGAACCCGACCAACCAGAAGAACGACACCTTGTGATCCCCGTGGTCGGACATCACCGCCGCCAACACCATCACGAGCAACGACGCCATCGTCATCACGAGCCCGACGAAGATCTTGCGCGCCGTCGAGAAGTCGAAACCCTTCCGATCGAGCCACGAGAACAGCAAGATCACGAGCGGCGTGAACGCAACGACGAACAACGCATTCAGCGACTGGAACAGCTCGGAGTTCGCGACCTGCATGTACTCACCGGGTGGCAGTTCCTCGGGGTCCTTGCCGTGTTTCTCGCGATAGCCCTCGTAGAGATCGTCGAAGGTCTCCTGATCCGTGACGAACAGCGGCACGCTCTCGCCGCCGATGTCGCGGACGACCATCACGCGCCGTTCGCTCACCGCACCCGGCGGTGTCGTGACCGTCCGTGACGTCACGCCGTGGGAATCGGTCGTCGACTCGACCGTCACCTCGGGATAGACGTCGACGCCCCACCTCTTCGACGCATCCTCGTCCACGTCGACATCCTCTTCACCGAGCTCGAGGATGCGAACGCCATCGGGAGCCGCAGCCGTGATCGCTTCGACCGACGCGGGGTCGATGCGACGCTGCCCGAACATGCTCGCGACGTCCAACGAATCGACGACGAGGAACGACTGGCGATTCGGTCGCGGATCGTCCGGCGACGCGTTCTTGTAGTAGTCGGGATAGGCATCCTCGGTGAAACTCCCCGGCACCCATCCGAGCGCGCGATTCGTATTGAACTTGGCCCAGCTCGTCATCGCGCTGCCATTGAGATGCAACACCATGAAGAACGTGCCGCCCGCCACATAGATCGGTAACAGCGAGAGCAGGCCGGGCTTCTCTTCGGGGCGCGCTTTCGTCCCCAGCCGAATGAAGAACACGACGATCGGCACCATCCCGGCGAGGAAACCACAGACCGCGGGGCGAAGCGGAATGCTCTCCGGGAGGAAGTTGTTCGCCAGGACGTACCCGATGATCCCGAACGTGAACGCGGGCAACAGAATCGTCTTGAACATCTCCGCGACGCTGACGTCCTCGGGATCGCTCTCCGGCGGTCGATCGGCCTTCGCGAGCACCCTCCAACTGACGATCAGAATCAACACTCCGAGCGCCATGCCCGCAGACGCTCCCTTGAATACGGCGGACCAACCGAAATCGTTACGCAACGAAGCCGCGAGGTAGTTCGCGAAGAACGCTCCGATGTTGATCCCCATGTAGAAGATGTTGAACCCCGCGTCGCGGCGCTTGTCGCCCGGCTCGTAGAGGTTCCCGACCATCACCGAGATGTTCGGCTTGAACAAGCCGTTCCCGATGCACAGGCAGACGAGCCCCGAAACGAACGGAATCCGGCCGTAGATACTCATGAGGAAGTAGCCGGCGACGAAGAACAAGCCACCGATCAAAACGGCGCGGCGATATCCCAGGAAGCGGTCTGCGGCAATCCCACCCAGGTAGGGAGTGAAGTAGACGAACGCGAGATACAAGCCGTAGATCTCGTTCCCGACGACCTGCGTCAGGCCGAGGCCCCCGCTCTCACGGTCGATCGTGTAAAGGAGCAGGATCCCGACCATCGTGTAGAAGCCCAGGCGCTCCCACATCTCGATGAAGTAGAGCCGGATGAGCCCCTTGGGATGTTTGATGCCCGCCAGCGCGGCGAAGCAGGCGACGATGGCGAACACGACGCCCAGTGTCACGAGTCCTGTCACGATTCACCCCGTTCCTTCGCCGACGGCTCGAGTCCGCGACCGCGGACCAGGAGCCGGACCGTTTGAAAGAAATGTCGGCACATCGCCCGCGCCGAGCGGCGCCCAGGATACCCGCCTCGGGCGACTCTGAGAAGGGGTCGGGAACATTCGTGGGGGCACGCGCGAGTGATCGGAACCGCGAGGCCGGATCGCGCCGAGGCCGAATCGAAAACGGGCAGCCGATCCGTTGTCGGATCGCCTGCCCGTGGTTTCGTTTCGTGTCGTGGGGTCGAGACTCGACCGGGTCGCTACTTCACGCCGTGCATGAGGCGGTTGACCAGCGGCGAGGCCACGAAGAACACGGCCGCGATGATGACGCCGCCGATGAAGAGCTGGTTGAACACCTCGAGGTAGCCGTCGATCGAACCGGCCTCTCCTTCACCCCCGCCACCGGCCGCGGCCGACGCGATACGACCTGCGACGTAGTTGGCGGTCGCGATCGAGAGGAACCAGCCGCCCATCGCGAGACCCGTCTCCTTGGGCCGCGCGAGCTTCGTCACCATCGAGAGCCCGATCGGCGACAGGCACAGCTCGCCCATCGTGTGGATGAGGTAGGTCAGCGTCAGGAAGACCCAGCTCACGCGCTCGGCGCCGCCCATGTTGTTGATCGCGAAGACGAGCACGTAGAAGCCGACCCCCACTCCGAGCAGCCCGAACGAGAACTTCATCGGGATCGAGGGGTTCATCTTGCCGAGCCTCGGCCACAGTGCCGCGAACAGCGGCGCCAGCGCCACGATGAAGACCGGGTTCGCCGACTGGAAGAGGATGAAGTTCGCTCCCCCGGGCATCTGGACGAAGTCGCGCGCGAAGAAGTTCAGCGACGAGCCGGCCTGCTCGAAGAGCGCCCAGAAGCCCATGTTCGCGATGAACAGAATGATCATCGCGATGTAGCGGTGGAGCTGCTCCTTCTGTCCGCTCTGAACGCCGCTGTAGACGAAGTACGCGACGAGGCCGACCATCATGATCGACAGGATGAGGCCGAGCACGTCGCTCTTGGAGAGCAGGAAGTACGCGGGAATCGCCATCAGCAACGCGCCGACCAGCACCTTGAGAACGGGCGCCATCCCCGCCTGGCTCTCGTCCGGCCGTCCGACATGGCCGAGCCAGCCTCGCAGCATGTGGAACACCATGATCCCGAAGATCATGCCGACGCCGGCCGTGAGGAAGCCGAACTTGTAATCGAGCCCGAGCGTCTCGATGATCAGCGTCGCGATCACGAGCGGGGCGAGGAGCGCCCCGAGGTTGATCCCCATGTAGAAGATCGTGAAGCCCGAGTCGCGGCGGGCGTCGCCCGGTGCGTAGAGCTTGCCGACCATCGTCGAGATGTTCGGCTTGAAGAGCCCGTTGCCGACGATCATCACCGCGAGCCCCATGAGGAAAATCTCGAGACTCGGTGCGAGGAGCATGAACATCCCCGCGGCCATGAGCGCGCCGCCGAGCATGATCGAGCGTTGGTAGCCGAGGATCCGGTCGGCGACGTAACCGCCGAGAATCCCGGTCATGTAGACCATCGCCGTGAAGCCACCGTAGGTGAGACTCGCCTCCGCTTCGGCGCCGTCCCCGAGGTTGTCGAAGAACGTCTCTGCCACGTAGACCCCGAGGATCGCGCGCATTCCGTAGTAGCAGAACCGCTCCCAGAACTCGGCGCCGAACAGGTTCCAAAGGGCCTTCGGATGGCCGAGGACTTCGCCTGCGGGGGGCGGGATGAACTCGTGGCTTTTCGCCGCATCACTCATTCGTGACGTCTCCTCAGATGCGTGGGACCGGCTTGCTACGGGAAGGGCATGGTTTACCCGGTCGCCGATGCAAAGTCAATGCTCGGAGACACTACAGGGCGTCTCGCAAACCACGTTTTCGCGACGTCTCGCGCAGTTTTCGGAGAGTTTCGCTCCGGACGGTTGACGACTGACCGCTTTTTCGGTTTCCTTGTGGTTCGAGTCACGCGAATCGCGTCGGCTCGTGATGGCTCGAGGGCGGGGACGCGAAGCTCGCGCGACACCACGCGCATCGCTTTGGCGTCTGCAACACTCACTTCTTTGTGCGCGGTGTCGCGGAAGTCACGCAAGGCGCATTCCGCCAGACACCTCGGCAAGCGATTCGTACGGTCTGCAATTCTTCCGGGGTATCCCTCTGTTCGGAGTCGGCGGTTCTTCGTCGACGCTGGAGGCGGTATCCGCGTTTCGGACGAGGGGTCAGCCGCGCGAACGTGGGAACGAGCGGTCACGATGCACGCGAGATCGCCGACGCGTCGGCGACGGTCCCTGCCGCCCCGCAACCGGTCACGCATCGCACCGGCCCCCGCGGGACGTGACGGCCGACCGACGACGACGAACGGGAGCCGATCGCTCGACTACGGGCATTGGACAGGACCGTCGTTTCGGCGAGACGGTCGTTCGCAAGAGCGACCGTCTCGCGGCAACGGTAGGTCCGGGGCGCCATCGGCAAGGATACGACGGGTCGCGCATCGACAGGGGTGACGTCGCGGCCGAAGAGCGGGTTTGCGCGGGACGGGGCTCCCGCGCGGGCGAGCAATGGGGAGGCAGACGTGATCCGACAATCCGGAGTCGTAGAGAACCCGACCGAAGGCGGCCAAGGCACCGATCCGCTGAGGCTCAGTGACAACGCGCTCGAGGTGCTGCGCAATCGGTATCTCGACCGAGACGAGACGGGCGCCGTCATCGAGCGGCCGGACGGGCTGTTCCGGCGCGTGGCGCGCGCCATCGCGGCCGTCGAAGAGAACTGGGGCCTCAGCGTCGATGCGCGGCGCGAGGTCGAAGACGCGTTCTACGCGATGATGGCCGAGTGCAAGTTCATGCCGAACTCGCCGACGCTCATGAACGCGGGACGCCAGCTCGGCATGCTGTCGGCGTGCTTCGTGCTGCCGCTCGAAGACTCCATCCCCGACATCATGGAAACCGCACGCCAGATCGCGCTCGTGCAGCGCGCGGGCGGCGGCACGGGCATCGATCTGTCGCGGCTGCGTCCGGCCGGCTCGATCGTTCGCTCGTCGGGCGGCACGACCGAAGGGCCGCTGTCGTTCCTGCGCATGCTGTCGGGCGTCACGAACGCGATCCAGCAGGGTGCGTTCCGGCGCGGCGCCAACATGGGCATCCTGCGCATCGACCACCCCGAC
>JAUIME010000374.1 GCA_030433195.1 bacterium | reverse complement strand
GCCGGCACCGTCGACCGCGTCGAAACGTCTTGGATCGCGCTCACGTTCCTCAACTTGCCGCTGCACATGATGCTCGCGATCACGGCGCTGCTCGTCGACCGTTCGCCGAGGCGGACCGCCAAACGACTCGCGATCGGCATCGCCGTCACGCTTTCGTTGCTCATCGTCGTGCACCTGATCCTTTCGTTCGTGACGTCGATCGGGGTAGAATCCCCTCGATGATCGGTGAAATCGAACTACTCTTCGACGTGATCGACAAGGACGACCGCGAGATCCTCGCGATCGCCTTGCGCGAGAAACCCGAGTTCGCCCACGCGCGGGGCGGACATCTCGGGTGGACCCTGCTCCACCAAGCCGCTCATTCCGGGCGTCTCGAGATCGCACGCATGCTGCTCGACGCTTCGGCCGACGTGCACGCCCGCGACAAGGCCGAGCGCGCGACGCCGCTGCACCTGGCTGCCGGGGGTGGGCACCTCGACCTCACGATGCTTCTCGTGACGCACGGCGCCGACGTCAACGACGACGACGACGCGCTCGGTGTCGGGCCGATCGGGTGGGCCACGCTCGCCAAGTATCACCCGAAGGTCGCCGACTTCCTCGCGTCGTCCGGCGCGCGCATCGGGTTCTTCCCCGCGATCGCGATGAATCGGCGAGACGTCGTCGAACAGCTCGTCGAAAGCGACGCCACCTGGCTCGACGCGAGCTTCGGACCGTTCGTTCCCTTCGGCCGGCCGCTCCACTTCGCGGCGAGCCGCGGTCGAGTGCGCATCGTCGATACCTTGGTCCAACTCGGCGCCGACCCGAACGAACGCGACTGGCTCGGCCTGACGCCGCTCGCGGTCGCCGCGTTCCGCCGGCGCGACGACGTCGTCGCGAAGCTCGAGGCGCGCGGCGCTCGGATCGACC
Organism: bacterium; assembly: GCA_030433195.1. Classification (GTDB taxonomy): domain Bacteria; phylum Planctomycetota; class JACOTG01; order JACOTG01; family JAUIME01; genus JAUIME01. The sequence continues at coordinate 4,706 of JAUIME010000374.1, read as the reverse complement.
TCGGCGCCGCGATCGCGCTCGGACACTTCGACGAAGCCTCGCAGCTCCTGCACGGTAGCGCCGAGGCCATCCGACCCGGCGGCACCTACGAGAGGCTGCTCCACTTCACCGCACAAGAAGGGCATCTCGAAGCGGCCCGATTCCTGCTCGACGCAGGAGCCCTCGTCGACGAGCGGCTCGAGTGGTGGCCGGGACACAAGCTCGCGCCGTTGCACCTCGCGGCGAGCTCCGGACACATCGAGCTCGTCCGGTTGTTCGCCCACCGCGGCGCCGATCTCCTGATCGAAGACAGCCGCTACAAGAGCGCGCCGCGCGGATGGGCGATCGAGCACCGGCGTCCCGAAATCGTCACGCTGCTGCGCGAGCTCGAGCCCGAGATCTGACCCGCCCGTCGCCTCGCTGCGTTACCAGCGCCCGCGCCTCGCGGGGCCTGCGATCTTGCACGCATCGCTCGCTTCGCTACGATGGTGCGCATGTCCGAGATCCTCGTCATCTGCAGTGGGAACATCTGCCGCTCGCCGCTCGCCGAACGGATGCTGCGAGCTTCACTCGACGCGACCGATGGCGGCCGAAGCATCGCGACTTCGTCGGCCGGCACGCTCGGCATCGAAGGCAAGCCGGCCGATCCGCATTCCGTGACCGCGGCCGAGGAGATCGGAATCCCGCTCGACGATCACCGATCGCGCGGACTGACTCTCGACAGGGTGCGCGAAGCGGATGTCCTTCTCGTGATGGAGGACTACCACGCCGACTTCGCACGCATGCTCGACGCGAGCTGTGCCGACAAGATCGTGAGACTTTGGGAACACGCCCGGTTGCCCCAGCGCCTGCACGAAATCCCCGACCCCGTCGGCGAATCGATCGAGGCGTTCCGCGAATGTCGCGATCTGCTCGCACGGTGCCTCGGTCACTGGCTACCGACCTGGCTTCGCGCGGAATCGGATGGCGACGGCGACATCGAACCGACCGACCGAGACGGACGCACCACCTCGTGAGCGCGAACGACACGCCCCGATCCGGATCACCGATCCCGGACGCCCCACCGCCCGATCCGACGCGATTCCGTGGCTACGCGCTACGCGAGATCGACGTGGCCCTGGGCACCGATTCCGTTCGCCTCGTCGCGCCCGCGTCCGCCGACGCGCTCCTCGACGACGCGTCGGTCCACGAGCGCTTCGACGTCGACGAGTACCTGCCGTACTGGGCGGATCTGTGGCCGACCGCGGTGCTGCTCGCGCGCCGATTGCGCCGCGAGCCGTTCGCGAGCTCGACGGCCGACGGAGCACTCCTCGAGATCGGGTGCGGACTCGGCCTGTGCAGCATCGCGGCAGCACGCGCGGGGTGGCGGCCGCTCGCGACCGACTACGACGACGACGCGATCGCGTTCGCGGCCGAGAACGCGCGGCGCAACGACGTGACGATCGACATCACCCGCGTCGACTGGCGCACGACACGCCTCGACCGACGCTACGACCGCATCGTCGGATCCGACCTGTTGTACGAACGCCGCAATCACGCGCCGATCGCGGAGTTTCTCTCGCGCCATCTCGCGCCGGGCGGCGAGGCGTGGATCGGTGACTCGTTCCGCGAGATCGCCGACCCGGCCGTCGACGTGCTGCGCGACGCGGGTTTCCGTCTCGACGTCGACGAAGAACCGGGCGCGAAACTCGACGGCACCCCGACGAAGATCCGCATCCTGCGCTGTCGACTCGCCGATGGCGCACCGTCCGAGCCCGCATCGTGACGCGCCCGCCGCAAGACTTCACAGCCGCGCTCGATACCGTCGGCATCGCGATCGACGAACCGACGATCCGCACCCTCGAGCGCTATCTCGATCATCTCCTCGAAACCAACCGTCGCACGAACCTCACCGCGGTACGCGATCCCGAAACCGCGTGGCTGCGGCACGTGCTCGACTCCCTCTCGCTCGTACCCTGCCTGCCGAACGGCGCGCGACTGATCGACGTCGGATCCGGCGGCGGCCTCCCCGGCCTCGTCCTCGCGATCGCCCGGCCCGATGTTCGCGTGACGCTCCTCGAGGCGACCGGAAAGAAGGCGACGTTCTGCCGGGACGCGGCGCAGATGCTCGAACTCGGGAACGTCACGGTCGTTCACGAACGCGCGGAGACCGCAGCGCACGCGCCGGCGCATCGAGCCGCGTATGACGTCGTCGCGGCACGCGCGGTCACCGAGCTCCGCGAGCTCCTCGAGCTCACGCTCCCGTTCGCGCGCGAGAGCGGCACTCTCCTCGCGATGAAAGGACGCACCGCATCCGAGGAGATCGCCGCGAGCACGCACGCGCTCGCGACGCTCGGGGGATCGGAACCTCGTGTCGTCGCCGCTCTCCCGGGCGTCCGCGACGATGCGGTGATCGTCGAAGTCACGAAAGTCGCGCCGACGCCCGACGCGTACCCGCGAGCCCCCGGACGCCCGGCGAAGCGCCCCCTCTGATCCGCGGTCAGCCTTCGAGCAGTGAATCGATCTGCGCCAGATGATGCAGATCATGCCCCGCGATGAGAGTGCGCATCATGCCCAGCGATTCGTCACCGCGCTCCGCATGACGGCCGACGCGCTCGAACAACGACTCGTCGAAGCGACGCCACTGGCGAAGGTTGACGCGACGCAGCGCGGCGAAGTCCTCGACGAGTTCGCGCGCGTCGCCGCTCTGATGGTCGAGCGTCGCGACCCAGCGATCCTGGTCGATGCCGACGAGGACGGGTCGATCGTCGCACGCGATCGCCCGCGTGCGCTGCCCGAACACCCACTCGCAATCGAGGTAGTGGCCGAGCACTTCGAGCACCGACCACTTGCCGGGCGCCGGGCGCCGGGCGAGACGATCCGCCGAGACGCCGTCGATCCGCGCCCGCAGCGCATCCGGTGTCTCGGAACACACGTCGAGCGGCTCCCGATCGCCGACTCTCTCGAACAACCCCTGCTTGTAGGTATCCGGATCCGCCAGCTCGATCCGATCGTTCCCGGTCGTCATGGTTCTCTCCTGAACAATCGATTTGAAAGTCACCGTCCGAGGGACTAGGATACAACGAATGACGTATCGGGAAGCCACCGCCGGATTCACGTGAACGCCCGCCTCCTTGGGCGGTCGGCTCTCCTTCTGATCCCGATCCCACCTCGCCGTCGATCCCCGTGACGTCGCGATGGCGGTGTCCCGGCGCTGACGCGCGCGCTCTCGCGAGAAGAGCGGCGACCTCGCGCCGAACCTTCGATCTCCTCCACGAACGAAAGGTCTATCCGATGAACCTCCGTAGAATCCCGCTTTCCATCGTGATCGGATTGCTCTCGCTGATCGTCGTCGCGTGCGGCGGCAACGGCGGCGGCGGCGGCGAAGTGACCAAGCTGCGTTTCTCGGGAATCCCCGACCAAGACAAGCAGAAGCTCATCTCGCAGTACTCCGTCGTCACCGACTACCTCGAGAAGCAGCTCGGGATCGACGTCGAGTTCGTCGTCGCGACCGACTACACCGCAGCCGTGACCTCGCTCGCGAGCAACAAGCTCGACCTCGTGTGGCTCGGCGGCGTCACGTCCGTGCAAGCGGAACAACGCACGGACGGCGACGTGACGTTCGTCACCTGCCGCGACTCGGACCTGCAGTTCAAGAGCTACTTCATCGCCAACCAATCGCTCGGGCTCTCCAAGGTATCGAAGTTGGAGGACCTGAAGACCGCGCTCGCGGAACACTCCTTCACCTTCGGGAGCAAGAACTCGACGTCGGGGCACATCATGCCGCGCTTCTTCTTGACCCAAGCCGGCATCACCCCGGAAACCGACATCGACGGCGGACCGAAGTATCAGCTGCGCGGCGGCCACAGCGCGACGCTCGACGCCGTCGCGAGCGGCTCGGTCGACCTCGGCGCACTCAACTACAAGGTCTGGGAGCAAGCCGACTCGGCGAAGAAGACGCAAGCGCCCGTCGTTTACGAGACGCCGCCCTACGTCGACTACTGCATGGTTGCGCACAACCGTCTCGGAAGCGAGATCATCAGCAAGGTCGCCGACGCGTTCACGTCGCTCGATGCGTCGAACCCCGAACACGCGAAGGTGCTCGAAGCGTTCGCGGCCGAGAAGTTCGTCAAGGCGAACCCGGCCGATTGGGACGGGATCCGCGACGTCCTCGCGACGCCCGCCGTGAAGGAAGCGATGAAGTAGGACGCACGTCGAACGACGAGTGCTTCGACTGCCAACGAGAGTACGATGGCCGATCTCACGCCCGCGCGCGCCTCGAACGGAGGCGCGCGCGACGTTTCCCGACCCGCGAATGAAGTGCCGCCGGACGCATCGGCGGCGTCCACGGGCGACACGACTGCGAACGACGCGTACGTGATCGACGCGCAGTCCGTTTCGCGTCGCTTCGACGGTACCGAGGTGCTGCGCGACCTCTCGTTCCGCATCCGAAGCGGCGAACGGGTCGCCCTCATCGGTCCGTCCGGCGCCGGCAAGACGACGCTGCTGCGCATGATGACGGGCGTGCTTTGGCCAACCGCGGGGTCGTTGCACGTCCTCGGTGAAGATGTCGCGCGTCTTCGCGGGGCGCGGCTTCGCGCGTTTCGCGCTCGCGTCGGCATGCTGCACCAAAGCGACAACCTCGTCCCCGGCCTTCGCGTGGCGCACAACGTGCTCATGGGGCGCCTGGCGCGGTGGAGTCTTCCGCGGGCGGCCTGGTCGCTGCTCTTCCCGCGCGAGCTCCCGCT
>JAUIME010000373.1 GCA_030433195.1 bacterium | reverse complement strand
ACGTCGGTGTGGTCCAGGCCGAGCTTGGTGACGATGCCGGCATCGGCGTCGATGACGTTGGTCGAGTCGAGACGCCCCCCGAGCCCGACCTCGACGACGGCCCATTCCACCGACGCGTCGCGAAAGCGCTCGAACGCGGCCGCGGTCATGATGTCGAAAAACGTCGGTCGCGGGAGCGCCTCGTCTTGGCCGTCGATGATCTCGAGGATCCGCTCCCAGATCGCGGCGAGAGATTCCTCGTCGATCGAATCTCCGTCGACGCGGATTCGTTCCGTGATCGAGTGGAGGTGCGGCGACGTGTACAGACCGACTCGATGCCCATGAGCCCGCAGGATCTCCGCGAGCATCGTCGCGGTCGACCCCTTGCCCTTCGTTCCCGCCACGTGGATCGACCGGAACGAGCGATGGGGACCGCCGAGGCTCGCGAGCAACGTGCGAATCGAATCGAGCTTTCGCTCGAATCTCGAACGAGCCGGCCCACTCATGCGTTCGTAGTCCGTAAGATCACGGAGGCGCCCGAACGCGCGTTCGAATCGCTCGGATCCCACGTCGTCAGTCTCCCTTCTCGAGGGATCGAAACCATGCCGACACCGCTGTCCGAGGGGCCGGCCGTCCTTTACCACGAAATCGACACCATGGTAGAATCGTCGCGTCAAACCTCGAAACGCAAGACATTTGCGACTGTACGGCCGGCGACGACTGCCGCCGGGTCGACCTTCGCTCCCCGCTCGCCGAGTACGCTTCGGCCCCGGAAACCGACGCGCGAATCCGCGCCGGACCTCGGAGGATCACGATGCTGAATCCCTACCGCGACCCCCTCAAGTCGAACCCCGCGAAAGACCGCCGTACGATGCTCGTGCTCTTCGCGGCGACGATCGCCATTACGGGTTTCCTGCTGTACTCGATCATGGTGACGCAACAGCACAGCACCGACGACGCGTCTCCGTTCACCGAGCAGAACGACTGGGGCGGCAACCTCGCGGATCGACTCGGCTACGAAGAGATCACCCTCCCCGCCGAGCTCGAAGCCGAGATCAAAGAAGACTCGGTCGCCACGCTGGTTCTCAGAGACAAGAAGCCCTTCGACGACCTGCTCGACGAGGTCACCGATCGTCCGTTCCGCTTCTTCAACGAAGTCGGCTACAAGACGATCCCCGGCGACATTTCCATCGCCGAGATCATGGCCGACCCGGCGAAGCACCGCGTCGAACAGTTCGCGGTGAAGGGCGAGCTGCTGAGTCTCGAGTCGAAGCTCCTCGAGCTTCCGGCACCGGTCGAAGAGGTTTGGGAGGGACGCCTTCGCATCGACAACGGCGACGGGTCCGTATCGTACGCGTACTTCGAATCGGTCGAAGAGCCGCGCAAGGTCCGTGTCGGCCAGATCGCGCAGGGCTTCGGCGTCTTCTTCAAGAACTACCACTTCGCGGTCGAAGCCGACGGGCAAGCCGGATTCGAGACGGGTCCGTTCTTCGTCGCACGCCGCGTCAAGCGCTCGTACAACTACCTCGACGTTCAGGAACTCGACATGAACGTCGTGAGCCGCGCGCGCGACACCGAACCGCTCGAGCGCATGGAAGTCGAAGACGAACCCTGGTACCACGTCGCGTCCTACGCGAAGAACCTCGACACCGAGAGGGTGCGCGAAGAGTTCACCGAAGACGCCGACCTCGAGAACTTCCTCGTGTTCCCGGGCGTGCACCGCGGCAAGACGATCAAGTTCCGCGGCAAGCTCGTCGCACTCGAGAAGGTCCCGCTCGAAGACAACCCCGCCAACCTCGACGCGTACTACGACGGCATCCTGCAATCGCTCGACAGCGTGACGACGCGCGTGCGCTTCGTGAACAAGCCGACAGGCGTGGCCAACGGCGACCTCGTCGCGGTCCGTGGCGTCTTCCTCAAGATGCACAAGTACGAGTCGCGCGCCGACACGGCGCCCGAGGTTCCCCTCGTCGTCGGCATCACGATCGACAAGATCGAGTTTCGCGACGAGACGCTGCGCGACCTGTCGATCGTCGCCGCGGTCGTGGCGATCGGGCTCGTACTGACGCTGTCGATCTCGCTCGCTCTCGGTCGCAAGAGCGCGAAGGCGTTCGAAGACGCGTACTGGAAGCGGCGCAAGAGCCGCCTCGAGAAACACAATCCGTTCGAAGCCGCGACCGTCGGAGCCGGACCGAGCGCGACGCCTCCCGCAAGCGGTGATTCATCGGGTGAGGGTCGCCCGTGAGCGCCGAGAAAGCGGCGCGACTCGCCGCGATCGAGATACCACTCGCGCAACGACCCTACGAGATCCGCGTCGAGATCGACCTGCTCGCGAACCTCGGCGAAATCGTCTCCGAACTGGCGAACGACAAGCCCGTCTTCGTCATCACCGACGAGCACGTCGCGCGGTCGTATCGATCGCCGGTCGAACGCGCCCTGTCGCTCGCCGGCATCGAGTCGTCGTCGCTCACGCTTCCCGCGGGCGAGACGACCAAGTCGACCGAGCAGCTGACCGCGATCTACGACGCCTTCGTCGACGCGAACGTCGAGCGCGGCAGCCTCGTGATCGCACTCGGCGGTGGCGTGATCGGCGACCTCGCGGGATTCGCGGCCGCCACGTTCCGCCGCGGGCTCCCCGTCCTTCAGATTCCCACGTCGCTCGTCGCGCAAGTCGACAGCGCCATCGGCGGCAAGACCGGCATCAACTTGCCCGCGGGCAAGAACCTCGTCGGCGCGTTCCACCAACCCGTCGCGGTGCTGTGCGATCCGAAGGTCCTCGTGACCCTTCCCGATCGCGAGTTCCGCTCCGGCCTCGCCGAGGTCGTGAAGTACGGCATCCTCGCCGACGCGACGCTCTTCGAAATGCTCGAGACGCGTGCCGACGCGACCCTCGATCGCGATCTCGAGCTACTCGCCGACATCGTGCATCGGTCGGCGGCGATCAAGGCGGGAATCGTGACGCGAGACGAGTTCGAGACGCGCGGCGAGCGCATCCTGTTGAATCTCGGGCACACGATCGGGCACGCGATCGAAGCCGACGCGGGCTACGGCAACCTGCTGCACGGCGAAGCCGTCTCGATCGGCACCGTCTGCGCGTGCCGGCTCGCGGAGCGCACGGGCCGCATGTCGAGCGGAGATGCCGAGCGAGTGACGCGGCTGCTCGAGCGCTTCGGCCTTCCGGTGGCCGTTCCGAGCGGCGATCCGGCACGGCTCCTCGGCTATCTACGACAGGACAAGAAGCGCTCCCACGGGACCATCCGATTCGTGCTGCCCACCGGCATCGGCGGCGCCGTGGTCGAGCCCGTCGACGACGACACGATTCTCGGCGTGCTCGAACCCGCGTGAAGCGGTAGCTCTTCCTCGAGGGTGTAACCTTTCGCGGCGTGAGCCGACTCACCCTCGATGGAACGCTTGCACGAGACACTCCTGTTGTCGTTCGCCCCGGGCATCGGACCGGCGGCCGTGAACGCGCTGCTCGAAGCGCTGCCCGAACCGGGAAGCCTGCTCGACGCGACCGTATCCGATCTTCGCGCCGTCGGCGCGTCCGATCGGCTCGCGGAGGCGGTGCGATCCGCGCGCGGCAATGACGCCTACCGCCGCGAGCTCGATCGCTGCCATGCTTGTGGCGTCCGCCTCGTCACACCGATGAGCGACGACTTCCCGACGCTCTTGCGGCACATCGATCCCGTGCCTCCCGTGCTCTGGGTGCGCGGCCGAATCGAGGCGATGTCGGGAACGATGATTTCGATCGTCGGCGCACGGCGATGCTCGCCGTATGGTCGGCGATTGGCGACCGACCTCGCGGCCGACCTGGCGCGCGCCGGCGTGACGGTCGCGAGCGGCATGGCGCGCGGCGTCGACACCGCGGCACATCTTGGGGCACTCGAGGCACGCGCCCCGACGATCGCCGTGCTCGGCTGCGGCGTGGACGTCATCTACCCGCGACAGAATCGCGAGCTCGCGCGAAGGATCTTCGAATCGGGATGTCTCGTGTCGGAGTTCCCGCTCGGCGCGGCGCCGCTTCGATACCACTTCCCGCGGCGCAACCGCATCATCAGCGGCCTCGCCCGCGGGGTCGTGGTCGTCGAGGCCACTCACAAGAGCGGCTCGCTCATCACGGCCGACTGGGCCCTGGATCAAGGCCGGGACGTGTTCGCGGTTCCGGGACACGTCGGCGCCGAGCTCACCCGAGGGACACACAAGCTGCTTCGCGAAGGAGCGAAGCTCGTCGAAACCGCAGGCGACATTCTCGAAGAGACCCACGGACCCGACATCATGAACGATTCTGCCCGACATCACGCACCGTACCCGGAGAACTCGAGCGCTGGAAACGTGAACGCGCCGTGCTCGCCGGCCGTCGTCACCGACCGCGAGGGCACGACCGAATCCCCGGGCGCAACCGCTACGGAGACGGCCGTCGAGCTCGGCCCGCGCGAGACGAGAATCCTCTCGCTCATGTCCGCCGACGGCACGCACATCGACGAGCTGATCGATCGCAGTGGCTATCCCGCGGCAGTGGTCAGCGCGCTGCTCACGCTGCTCGAGATGAAAGGGCGGACGCGTCAGCTGCCGGGAAAGTGGTTCGTGCAGGCGCGATCACGACTCGATTGACTCGGACGCCGATCCGCTCAGAGGAACAAACTCATGAGCAGCTGGACAAAGAGGATGAACGCGACCGTGAATCCCGTGAGCGTCGCGGCGAACCGCGCCCCCTTCCACAGGATCGCGGGGATCTCGTCTTCCTTCATCGAAGCGCAGACCAACGAGACAGCTATGACCAGCGGAACGAACTCGAAGATCGTCGAGATCATGAGGCGGCACCTCCGGCGCTCGGCTGCGCCGACTCGGCGGCACGCTGCCGCGCGGCTGCGGCCCACACGTCGAGAACGCAGAGCAGATTCAACAGGGCCGCCGTTGCGCAGTACAGCGTCCCGAGAGCCTCCGGCAGGAACTCGGTCACCTGGCGACTTGCCGTGGCGAGCATCGTGACGAGAGTGGGAAGCCCCGCGAAGGCATACGCCGCGAAGTAGATCGGATGACACCACGAGGCCGGTCACGAAGAGCCCCATGACGAGCACGAAGTAGAGCGCTCCCTTGGCCCGCATCCCGAGCCCGAACGCATGACCGGCGCCGGGGATCAGCCACGCGAGCAGCGAGGCTACGACGAGATTCGGACGTTCTTGGTTCATCATGATCCTGCTTCGATCGATACTCGACGCCCGACAAGCCCGGGGCGTTCGTCAGGATCCGGCCGAAACGCTGCAGATCTCGTCTGCAGCGAGGCTTGTGAGAATCCCATTCGCGGAGGCTCCCTTGTATCAAAGCGGCGATTCCGGGTCCAACGCGCGCGCCGCGCCGAGCGGGTCGATTGGTATGGTGGCTGCGCCCTCCAGGAGTTCGAGAACAGCATGCGATCCAACATCACGCGAGTCCGCGTTCGATACGGCGAAACCGACCAGATGGGAGTCGTCTATCACGCGAATTATCTCGTCTATTTCGAGATCGGCCGCACGGAGTACCTGCGCGAACTCGGCCCGAGCTACGCGAGCCTAGAAGACGAGGGGATTCGTCTCGCGGTGGTCGACGCGCAGTGCCGCTATCGCTCGAGCGCTCGCTACGACGACGAGCTCGAGA
>JAUIME010001006.1 GCA_030433195.1 bacterium | reverse complement strand
CCTCTTCTGTATCGACGTCGACGCAGGCGACCGTGTCGAGTGCGATGTCTTCGAGGCATAGGATTTCACCCGGCTGGTGATCGTCGACGACGATGGGGCCGACGAGCGAGAATCCGGAAGGCAGCAAAACGGAGCGCCCCGTGGGCAAACCGGTCCCGAGCTCGTACTCGGCGACGATCCCGTTGCCGAAATCGACGTTCCAATACGAGCTGCCCGACGCCGCGACGGCGATCCCCGTCAGTGTGGAGGCGCCAGGATTCTGCGTCGACCACGACGAGACGAGCATGCATTGATCGTCGTACCGAAAGACGCGAAACGGGCTGAAGAGTTCGTTCGTGACGAACGCGTTCGTCTCTTGGATGCGGTCGGTACCGAACAGCGCAACGTCGACGGGGAGGGCGAGCGAGCACGCGACCGACGGACCCGCTTCGAGCGGGGCTCCCGCGAGCTTGATCGGTGAGTCGATGGCTTCGGCGGCGCCGTCGTGCTGCGCCGCGGCGATCGAACAGAAGAGGCCGACGACCACGATCGCGACGAAAGTCGAGACAGAGAGCGAGCGGTAGGAGCGCATGAGGGCATCCTTTCCATGGGAGAGAAAACTCGAGAAGTGCGGCGGCACGCCCCCCGAGACCGGGGTGGGGTGACGCGCCGCCGCATGGAGCGAGTTTGACAACGGTGCCGCGAGGCCGGCGGTGTGCGAGCGGCGCGCATCGCCGGCGCCGCGAGGTTATTCGAAGGTGATTTCGATCACGACGGCGTTCGAGAGCGAGGCGCCCCGGCGCGACGAAGAAGCCGGATTGACGGCGAGGAGCTGGTTCGTGAATCGCGATCCGATCGGGAGGTTCACCGTGTCGAGCGCGGGTTGCCTCATCGAAGCGAGGAACGTCGGCGCCTTGGCGGGATTCGGGATCGCGGCGCCGAAGTAGCTCGATGCGCCGACGAGGTCGGTGCGACCGACGTTGTTCTCGACGACGACCGGCGATCCCCGTAGGAACGGGAAGCAACTGAGCCCGAGATCGAAGAGGGGGCCGACGGTCGAGACGTTTGGC
>JAUIME010000372.1 GCA_030433195.1 bacterium | reverse complement strand
TTCACGAGGATCGACGGCTCGGCGGCGCGCCCCCGGATCACGATCGCGTCGACCCCGAGGGCTTTCCCGTCGAGCGCGAATCGCGAGCTCGACAAGGCGTCGCACAGCATCCCGGTGAGCGGGGACTTGGCGACCACGGCGAACTTTGCGGACGTGGTGAGCGCGGTGCCGACGAGCGTCGCGAACGCGAACACGATCGCCGCTTCGGGCGCGAGCGGCTCGACCCCGCGCGGCGACTCGCGGTGCAGCAGCCACGTCCCGAGCCCGACGCCGCCGAGGAACCGACGCGGCACGCCGTCCGGCAGCGCCACACGCTCCGTGGTCCGCGTCGTGAGATCCACCCGCAAATAGTGTCCGTGGAATCCGTGCATCTCGGGGTCTTATCGTTCCAGTAAGAGGAGTGCCCGAAAGGGCACGCGAGACGAATCCAAGATAACAGTCCGCCTCGTCGCGTTACCCGCCGATGGCGGTATCGAGGATGACGAGGCGGTCGCCCGGGCCGATGGGGATCGTGCCGTCGCGCAGGAAATCGCGGCCGTCGAGGGCGACGAGCCACGAGCGTGAGAGTGTGCCGTCGACGACGAGATCGAGGGCGGGGAGTCGGGCGTCGAGCGTCGCGAGGATCTCCGCGAGCGTTCCGTGGGGAACGTGCGTTCGGTCGATCGCCGCGCGGTGGCGTGCGAGTCCGAGGAGTTCGATCGTGACGGGGGGCAAGGCGGCGATCGACGTCACGTCGGGGGTCGGGGGACCCGATCCGGAATCTCCGGGTGCGGCCGTGTGCCAAAGCGACGGGTCGTCATCGGCGACGGCCGCGAGGTACGCGTCGGGCGTGTTGCAGTTGCGAAGTGACTGGGTCTCGGGCAGCTCGTCGGTCTGGATCGCGCGATATTCGAGCGTTTCGAGGAGCCAAAGCGGTCGCAGTCGTTCGTCGGCCAGGAGGCGCTCGGCGTTCGCGAGACCGTGGCGCGCGTACACCGCGGCGAGGGGCTGCGGGAATCCGTCGACGACGGGAGCCGACGTGCGTCCGAACGCGAGCATCGCGTGGACGAAGTCGGCCGTCAGGAACGGCGCATCGGTGCTCGTGACGTAGACGAGTTCGTGGGATGCCGCGTCGAGGGCCTCGCGGATGCCCGCGAGGGGGCCGAGCGCGGGCGCGCGATCGCGCACGACGCGATGAGGGAGCGGTGGAAGCTCGAGGTCTTCGGAACTCACCACGACGACCTCGTCGACGACGCCGGCGAGGACCGAAGCGGTGTGCTCGACGAGGGCGCGGCCGCGCCATGGAAGCAGGGCCTTCGCACGTCCCATCCGCGTCGATCGCCCGCCGCAGAGGATGGCGCCCGTCGCCGCGAGTCGCGTGACGCCGCCCGCCGACGGGGCCGGGGTCACGAGGTAGGGCCGTCGGTCGGAGCGCCGGAGCCGTTCGCGGATTCGGTCGGGATACGATCTCCGAAGCGATCGAGGATCGACATCAGCGGCCCGAGCGCGACCTGGCCGAGGCCGCAGATGCTCGTCTGCACCATCGTCTCTTCGAGCGCACGCAGCGCTTCGGTGGCACCCTCGGGCAGCGCGTCGCGGCCTTCGAGCATCGCCACGGCTTTCTCGCTGCCGACGCGGCACGGTACGCATTTGCCACAGGATTCGTTGCGGAAGAACCGCGTGACGCTGAGTCCCACGTCGAGCAGCGAGTGCCCCTTCGCGACGAACACCGCGGCGCCCGAGCCGAGCATCGACCCCGCGTCGGCGAGGGTCTGGAAATCGAGCGCGACGTCGAGAGCGTCCGGCCCGAGGAAGTTGCTCGACGCGCCGCCGGGCGCGATCGCTTCGAGCGGTAGCCCGTCCTTCATGCCGCCGCACGCTTCGAGCAGCTCGCGCAGAGTCGATCCCATGGGGACGAGGCGGACGTCGGGCTTCGCGACGTCGCCGCTCACGCTGATGAACTTGTGCCCTTTGTGGTCGCCCTTGCCGAGGTCGTTCCACCACGGAACCCCGCGGCCGATGATGGCGGCCGCGTGCGCGAACGTCTCGACGTTGTTGATGAGCGTCGGTTTCCCGAACAGGCCGCGCTGCCCCGGAAACGGCGGCTTGTTGCGCGGCTCGCCGCGGCGATCTTCCATGCACTCGAGGAGCGCCGTCTCCTCTCCGAGGATGTAGCCCCCGGGCGAAACGAAGACGTCGACGTCGAAGGACCAACCGAGCCCGAAGACGTCGTCGCCGAGCGCCCCCAGGCGGCGCGCCTCGTCGATCGCGGCCTCGATGCGTTCGCGTTCGGGACCGTACTCGTGTCGGATGAAGACCGTTCCCTGCGATGCGCCGACCGACAGCCCCGCCAGCGCCATGCCCTCGAGGACGAGATGCGGCAGGTCGTGCAGGATCACGCGATCCTTGAACGTTCCCGGCTCGCTCTCGTCGGCGTTGCAGATGACGTACTTCTGCGTGGCATCTTCCTTCGCGACGAGCTCCCACTTGAGACCCGTGGGGAAGCCGGCGCCGCCCATGCCGCGGAGGCCGGCATCCTTCAGCGCCGCGATCGCGGGGCGTTCGGCCGGCGGCAGCGAATCCTTCCACGACTCGAGCGCGCGACGAAGCGCGGCGTAGGGCGCGGGCGCGTCGTCGCCGGCGTAAGGATCCGCGGCGGGCCAGGAGCGCGCCTCGGTCGGGACGGCCTTCGATCCGGGTGCCGCGAGCTCGGCGAGCAGTGTCGCCGCGTCGGGGCAGCGCAGCGTGCGGTGGCCGACGTTGGCGGCCGGCGCGCTGTCGCAGCGCCCGAGACACGACACCTCGTGGATCTCGACGTCGTCACGATCCGCGATCGCTGCGTCGAGCTCGCGTCGGGCGGCCTCGCCGCCGGCCATCATGCACGAGAGATCGCGGCAGCGTTCGACGACGATCGGCTTCGGCCGCGTGCGTCGGAAGTGCGTGTAGAACGTCGAAACGCTCTCGACGTGGTACAGAGGAACTCCGAGCTGCTGCGAGATCTCGCGTAGTTCGGCCTCGGGGAGCCAGCCCTCACGCTCTTGGAGGCGCGTGAGCTCACGGATGACGGGCGCGGTGCGGTATTCGTTCATGCGCGTCAGAATCCCACCCGCGCGCGACGGCGTCAATCACGCGGTGCGAGGGCCGCGATTCCGATCGCGTCGAGACGGCGCGCGCGCGTCGCGTTCAAGGGTCGCCGACGTAGCGCCGGTACGCCGCCTGCGCGGCGTCGAGATCTTCGGTACCGCGCACGAGGGCGCGCCCGTCCTCGAACACGAGTAACTCGAGGTCGTCGCGCGAGAAGCGCAGCAGGTACTCGTTGCGTCGCACGGGGCCCGACGCGGCGATGGCGCGTTCGAGTGCATCGAGGTCGAGGGGGCCCGGATGGGCGGGCACGATGCGGATCGCGTTGCCGCCGCAGAGACGGGAGACGAGACCGCCGTGTGCGTCGGATTCGAGGTGCAGGAACTCGCGCTTGGCGCAGACGCGGCAATCCGAGCGACGAGGCGGCCGAACGATGCGGTGGTCGTTCTCCCAGATGTCGACGATCGCGAGCCCGGGCGCGAGCGCGTCGTGGCGACCCGTGAGGATCTTGAACGCCTCGGCGGCTTCGAGCCCGGCGATGACGGCGACGGCAGGCCCGATCACGCCTGCGGTCTCACAGGTCTCGTCGCTCTCGGGTTCGGGAAGGCCCGGCAGCAAGCACGCGAAGCACGCCGAGGTCCCCGGGCGGATCGGCATCACCATGCCGCGGCTTCCGATGACCCCTGCGTAGACCCAGGGTTTGTCCTCGGCGACGCAGGCCTCGTTGAGCAAGAACCGTGTGGCGAGGTTGTCGGTGCCGTCGAGCACGAGATCGACGTCGGCGATGAGCCCGCGGACGTTGGTCGCGTCGACCTCGACGACACGCGGTTCGACGTCGACCGTGTGGTTGATCGCGCGCAGCTTCGCGGCGGCGGCAGGGGCCTTCGGGACGCACGAGGTCACGTCGGACTCGTCGAACAGGACTTGGCGCTGCAGGTTGTTCCACTCGACCACGTCACGATCGCAGAGGCGGACGAACCCGACGCCTCCGCGCACGAGGTGCTGTGCGAGGTGGGTGCCGAGCGCGCCGCATCCCACGATCGCGACGCGGGAGCTCGCGAGACGCTGCTGGCCTTCGTCGCCGACCGGCGCGAAACGCCGCTGTCGAGAGTATCGATCCATGCGGCGTAGACTAGCAGACCGAAGCCGCGGCTGTCGGCGGCGCGGCCGCGAAGCGATCCGTGACCGGGCGTCGGGTCACCTGTCGGCCGTCGACCGAGCGAGCTTCTGCCACCAGACGAGGTCTGCGATGTGATCTTCGTGGCGCTCGAGCCACTCGGCGAACGGCATGCGCCAGGAGCCGTTCAGCATCCCGGCCGAGTAACACTTTTTCAACGAGGCGCGGGCTTCGTTCGCGTGCCCGGCCCGCGCGAGCGCGAGGGCGAGTCGGCCGTGTGCCAACGGATCCTCGATCTCTTCGACGGCCGAACGGTAGGCGCGGATCGCGTCCTCGATGCGTCCCATCGCTTCGAGCGTGGCACCGAGGTCGATCCGGATCGGCGCGTGTTGCGGATCGATCTCGACGGCGCGAACGAGAGCCCCGTGCGATTCCTCGAGTTCGCCGCCTTGGAGCAGCGCGACGCCGAGCAATCGCCACAGGCCGCTCGTATGCGGACGGATGGCGATCGCGCTCTGAAACTCGCGGGCCGCCTTGCCCCAGTCCCCCGTGTAGAGCAGATTGAATCCGTAATCGAAGTGCAGCATCGCGTCGTCGGGATGCAGCACGATGGCCCGCCGAAACACGGACATCGTGCTCTCGACGTCGCCCGTCACGCCCGCGAGCGTCGCGAGCCACGAGAGCGATCGGGCCGAGAGCGATTCGAGGTCGGCGTCGCGGACGAACGAGCGGAGGGCTTCGGGGTTGCGGCGCGGATGTCGGTAGAGCTTGCGGCGCTTCGTCCGGAACGGGTCGTCGTCGATCGCGTAGATGATCGAGAGCCAGGGATCGACGAGCTCGGCGGCGGCCTCGTCGGACTCCGGCATTTCTGCGAGGACGGCGTGCGTGCTCATCCACAGCTCGAGCGCGTCGGCGAGCTCGACCGTGAGGTCGCTCTCTCGCAAGCGGCGGATCGCCTCGGCGCGCGGAAGGGCGAAGACGTCGATGCCGTACGAGCGAAACGCCTCTTCGTACGCGGTCTCCATCGCGCGCCAGCTCACGGCGTCGTAGTTCGACGCGCCTCGGATCAACAGTTCTTCGAGCCGCTCGAGCATACGGCGGTCGCGGATCGCCTGGTTGACGTCGAGGGCGAGCTCGGTGACCTGGGCGCGGCTCGCGTCGTCGAGCGCACTCGCCACCGAGAACTCGCGCAAGCGCTCCTCGGCTTCGATGAGACGCCCCCAGATCTGCGGCTCGCCGACGCGACTCGCGCGCGCCTCGCCGAGCAATGCGGCGGTCTCGCGCACGGACTGCTGCACGTGGGTCGTCAGCCGTTCTTGCCGCGACCGGGCGTCGCCGCGCACCCACAGCCACGAGCCGCCACCGATCGTGATCGCGAGGAGGATCGCGGCAGCGAGTGCGGTCGTGAGGCGCCGCGCTTGGCGTTGCGCGCTCGCGACGGCGGTGGCCT
>JAUIME010000371.1 GCA_030433195.1 bacterium | reverse complement strand
GAGGGCTTGGCCTTTCGGTGGATCGAACCATCCGAAGCGCGCGACGTCGGATTCGCCCCACGCGAAGAGTTGGAGTACCGGCCCCGCGAGGTCGACGCGCCGGATCTCGGGATCGTCGTGATCCGGGCGTGCGGCGTGCTCGGCC
Organism: bacterium; assembly: GCA_030433195.1. Lineage (GTDB taxonomy): Bacteria > Planctomycetota > JACOTG01 > JACOTG01 > JAUIME01 > JAUIME01. Next base: position 5,493 of record JAUIME010000371.1, on the reverse strand, counting down.
GCAGTCCACAGCCGACGGCAGATTCCGGGCTCGATCCGGCCGGCACGCCCGGCGCGTTGGTCGGCCGACGCTTTCGAGATCGGCTCGCGCTCGAGTCGGTCGAGGCCGAGCGTCGCGTCGCGGCGCAAGACGCGATGCAGCCCGGAGTCGACGACGGCCGTGACACCGGGAAGCGTGACCGAAGTCTCCGCGACGTTGGTCGCGAGCACGATCCGCCGACGCTCGCCGGGGCGCAGCACGACGTCTTGCCGGGCGGGTGGCAGAGCTCCGTACAGCTCGATGATTTCGCAGTCGGTGCGGGTGGCGATCGACTGGAGCGCCGCGTGCGTGCGACGGATCTCGCCGACACCCGCGAGGAAGACGAGCACGTCGCCGCGCGTGCGCGGTAGCACGTCGGCGACGGCGTCGGCGATCGCGGCCTCTTCGGAGTCGGCGCCCTCGGTGCGGTATTCGATGGCGACCGGATGCGAGCGCCCTTCACTGGTGACGATCGGCGCGTCGTCGAGCCACGCCGCGATCGGCTCGACGGCGATCGTCGCCGAGAGCACGGCGACCGGCAGCTCGGGCCGAAGCTCGTGGCGCAGCTTCTGCACCATCGCGAGCGCGAGATCGCTGTCGATACGACGCTCGTGAAACTCGTCGAACAGGACTGCTCCGACGCGTTCGAGGAACGGATCGTCTTGCAGCATGCGCAAGAGGATTCCCTCGGTGACGACGAGGATGCGCGTGTTTCGCGATGCACGTCGGTCGAAACGTACGTGGTAGCCGACTTCCGTGCCGAGCTCGACGCCGCGCTCTTCGGCGATCCGCGCCGCGGCCGCACGCGCGGCGATGCGACGCGGCTCGAGCAGGATCACGGCGCCGTCGCCGGCGAGTCCGGCGTCGAGCATCGCGGGGGCGATGCGCGTCGTCTTGCCGGCGCCCGTCGGGGCCCGCAGCACCACGCGTCGCTCCCTGGCGAGGGCATCGAGGATCTCCGGGAGGACCGCGTCGATCGGCAGCGGAGTCGCGTCGCGCGGGGTCATGCGGAGCGTTCGGGGATCCCTTCGAATCCGGCGACGGCGGTGCGGAATTCGTCGGGGATCTCGGTGCTTCGCAGCTCGGCGTCGACCATCACGAGCGTCGCGCGGACCGTCGCGAGAACGACGTTCGCATGCTTGACCTCGTACTCCATGTCGAAGCTCTTGTTGCCAAGGCGCGAAACGCGCGCGCCGATCGAGAGCGTCATGCCCGCACGACCGGGGCGGAGGTAGCGCGCGGTCGTTTCGCCAAGGACGAACGGAAACTCCTCGGCTTGCGTGATGCCCAACTCGCGAAAGTACAGGAACCGCGCCTGCTCGACGAACGTGAGATAGACCGCGTTGTTGAGCACGCCCGCCGCGTCGATATCCTTCCAGCGGACCGGTTGCTCACAGAAGAAGTGAAACGACACGTCGTGTCTCCTCTGACGTTTGATGCGCAGCGGCCCGAAACGAAAAACGCCGCCGGAATCCTGGGACTCCGGCGGCGAATCGATCATCGGTCGTAGCGTCGAACTCGTATCTTCGTCCTCGAGGCGTCGCAGCGCAGGCTTCGTTCGAAGCGCAGCGCCGCTGCCGTCGAGTGGAATCGAGCGAGCGGACTACTCGACGACGGCGACGTCGTCGGCCTGCAGTCCTTTCTGGCCTTGCGTGACCGCGAACTCGACCTTCTGACCTTCACTGAGGGTCCGATATCCCTCCCCCCGGATCGAGCGGAAGTGGACGAAGACGTCTTCTCCTTGCTCCCGCGAAATGAACCCGTACCCCTTGGAATCATCAAACCACTTCACAGTACCTTGTTCGCGTTCCGACATGATTGCACCAACCTCAAATCTGAAATGAACAGCGAGCGGCTCCTTGCCGCCGTCACGAAATGTCTTCGACCTCTAGCACCCAACCGCGTTATCGCGGCTTTTAGGGTCCGCCAGAATGCGGGCGAGTATATCAGAATGACGTCTGGCCGAGGAACAAGTTGCACGTCATCCTTGGGTCAGCTTTCGTAGGTGATATGCCACCAAAGGGTTTGCGACATTGTGAGGGTTCGATTCGGCGGGTCCGATCTTCTGTGCGAAGCGGCCCGTGAGGGCGTTTTTGGCGCGGATGAAGGTCCCGTCCGGTGGCAGGGGCGACGCGGCGGCGACCGGTTCGGGTCGCGCCGAGGCATGTCGGATGGCATGGTGGGACCTCCGATTTCCGAGTGCGACGTCGCGCCGGATCGCGGGTCGCGCAGGTCACCCACCGAGGCATCGAGCATGGAATCGCAACACGAACTCCTCTACGAAACGCCGCACGTGCATCTCGTTCGACGCAATGGATGGACGTACGCGACACGCCCGGCGGTGCGGGGAATCGTGACGATCGTCGCGGTCACGGATGAACGCGAGCTCGTGCTCGTCGAGCAGCGGCGTGACGCCGTCGATGGCGTCGTCGTCGAGATGCCGGCGGGACTCGTCGGCGACGAGCCCGGTCACGAAGACGAATCGCTCGAGACGGCCGCGCGACGCGAGCTTCTCGAAGAGACCGGATTCGAGTGCGAGCAGATGATCCGACTCGGTCGCGGCACCACGTCGCCCGGCATCACCGACGATACGCTCACCGTGTTTCACGCGCGCGGACTTCGTCGCGTGGGGGAAGGGGGAGGCGTCGACAACGAACGCATCGACGTGCGCGTCGTCGCGCTCGGTGAACTCGACGAGTGGTTGCGCGAACGCGAGCGCGACGGTGTGCTCGTCGACTTGAAGATCCATGCGGGATTGCGCATGGCGGGGATCACGACGCGCTGATCACACGGCGCGGCAATCCGTCGAGACGATCAGCGCAGCGAACGCCGCAAGACCGACACACCCCACGCGGTTCCCTGCGGACGATGGTAGCGATGGCTGTGGAAGTCCCACATCGAGCCGTCGGCTTCTTGGCATGCGAGGATCTTCTCGCGTTGCTGCGCCCAGTAGCGTTCGCGCTCTTCGACCGGCAACGACTCGATCACCCCCGCGGCGTAGTAGTGACCGAAGAAGAAGAAGTAGCCGGCGACGCCGTAGTACGCCTCGTGCGGAATCGGTCGACCTCGGCCGATCGCCAGAAACGCATGATGCTCGAAGAACTGGTCGAGTCCGCGCCGGAAGTCGTCGAGCGTGATGTCGTCGGTCGTTCGCGACAGCGCGAGGTTGCCGACCTGGATGCGCCCGAGTGAGCCCTTGATCTGGTCCATGCCGACGAGACTCCCGGGTGAGGGGACCGGCTTCATCTCGTAGGTGTACGCGCCGCTTGGGAGACGGCAGCGCGCGAGTGCGCGCGAGGAGCGTTCGAGCATCCGATCGGGGACTTCGAGTCCGGCGGTGCGCGCTTCGAGCAGCGCGAGGATCGCTGCGGCAGTCATGAACGACGTCGCCCACTTGGGACGTTGGGTGTAGGGCGGGTCGTCGTAGTAGCCCCAGCCGCCGTCGGGTGTCTGGTGTTTCACGAGCTGCGCGATGATGTCGGCGCCGAGCTTGCGCAGCGGCCGTTCGCGTGCGGAGTTCACGAAGGCGGGATCGCGCAGCGCGCGAGCGACGGCCTCGAGGCTGTAGACGTAGCCCCACGTGTTGTCGACGTCCCACCCGGAGACGCGCTTCGGCGTGCCGTTCTCGAGCAACCAGTCGATGCCGCGCTCGAGCGCCTCGTGCGATCGATTCGACGCGGTCTCGCCGAGGTCCATGAGCGTCGTGCACACGAGCCCGGTGGTGGCGGTCGTCCACGCGCGGTGCGTGCCGGGGTTGCTCCAGAACGAGTTCTCGGGGCCGCGCGGTTCTCGCCAGGAGCCCCACGATCCATCGGGGTTCTGGTCTTTGACGAGGAAGGCGATGCCGCGGTCGATCGCGGCGCGGACGTCGACGGCCGTCGCGGAGGGCGGCGCGGCCTCCGTTCGGATCGCGGGGACGGCGAGAGCGACTGAGACGACGATAGCGAGAACCGGGCGACGCGCATGGTGCATCGCGCGGGCGATACCGCAGGCAATCGCGAGGCGGCTACGCATCAGTCGTCGCCCTCGGATCCGGCGGATGTCTTCTCGAGCTTCGTGAGCTCTTCGCGGCTCTTCGCGAGCGTGTCTTCGGCCTCGCGCCGGTCGATGCGGTGCTCGAGGGCTTCGGCTTTGGCGTCTCGCTCGGCGGCTGCGAGTGCGGCGCGAGCGTCGGCGACCGCGTGGGCCTTCTCTCGACCTTCGAGCTCGAGCTCGCGATCGAGTCGTTCGTTCTGCCGGCGTCGGAGTTCGAGGCGCGCCTCGGCGAGCGCGAGCTGTCGCCGGCCCCGTTCGAGCACGATCTCGCTCGTGCGGTCCTCGAGTTCGCTGCCTTCGTACATCACGATGAGCTGTTCGAGCTCTTCCTTGGCGTCGAGGTAGTCGTGCTCGTCGGAGAGGAGATCGAGCTCGGCATCGCGTCGGCGTTGGGGCGCGGTCATCTCGTCGAACATCGATCGTTTGCCTTCGGCGATCGCGAGTGCTTCGCGCTTCTCTTCGAGCGTCCGTTCGGTCTTCGATGCGGCGTTCGCGATCTTCAGCGATTCGAGCTCGAGCTTCATCGCTTGGCGCTCGACCGTGCGCTTCTTGTCGCGTAGCGCGATCGCGCCGCTCTCGGCTTTCTCGTTCGCGTCGCCGTCGGTCGTGTGCTTTGCGGTGCGGGCCGGTGCGCTGTCCGGCTTCGCGACTTGCGAATTCGAATCGTCGTCGCGTTTCGACGAGGACGAACAGCCCTGCGTGGCGAGGATCACGGCGATCGCGAGCAGCGGCCAAGCGAGACGAGAGAAGGACGGCGACGACGACTTCGGGATCATGTCGATGGCTCCGTTTCGGGGGAGGAGGTTCGGTTCGGTCTCGAGGCGAGCCCGGATCGGCGGCGGCCGGGTGGGGCCGGACCCCCGAAGGCGGCCGCTCCCGCGCGCCAGAGAATACCGCACGCCCGCGTGAAGGGGAACCGCCACGGATCCGGTCGGGTCCCGGTTGCATCGCGCCCGGCGTGGGGTATGCTGACGCCGACATGGACGTGCAAGGCTTCGTGGTCGTCGCGCTGACCTTCGGCGCACTGGTGCTGATCCTGACCGAGCGGGCGACGTTCGACGCCATCGGACTCGGGCTCCTCGTCGCGCTCGTGGGGTGCGGGATTCTCACGCTCGACGAGGCGACGCGAGGGTTCTCGAACTACGCGGTGCTTACGCTCGCGGGCTTGTACGTCGTCGGCGAGGGGTTGACGCGCACGGGCGCGATCGAGTTCGTGGCGCACGCGGTGCTGCGCGGCAGCGGCGGCCATCCGGGTCGGATGATCTTCCTGACCGGGCTCATCGCGGCCGCGGTTTCGTCCGTGTTGAACGACACCGGCGTGCTCGTCGTGTTCATCCCCATCGTGATCGACATGGCGAGCCGTGCATCGGTTCCGGCGTCGCACTTGCTCATGCCGCTCTCGTTCGCGGCGCTGCTCGGCGGCATGTGTACGGTCGTCGG
>JAUIME010000370.1 GCA_030433195.1 bacterium | reverse complement strand
CGGCAACGGCTACCCCGACGTGACGACGGCGAACGGGCTCAGCAATACGGCATCGATCCTCATCAACACAGAGGGGACACTCGGTGCGCCGATCGTCTACCCGATCGATCCTTTCGGGACGGCGACCGACGTCGGGGATCTCGACGGCGACGGTGACCTCGACTGGGTCACGTCGAGCTTCGGAGGCGACTACACGCTGTTCGAGAACGACGGCACCGGGAGCTTCACGATCGATCGGACGTTACCGGCCCCGTCGAACGGTTCGTGCGCGCTGCTCGTCGACTTCGATCTCGATGGTGATCTCGACCTCGCGCTCGTCGACGAGATCGACGACACGGTCACGATCTACCGCAACGGCGACGCCGGCGTCGACTGCGACGCGAACGGAACGCCCGACGCGTGCGACATCGCGAGCGGAACGCACGCCGACTGCAACGGAAACGGGATTCCCGACGTCTGCGACATCGCTTCGGGCGATGCGACCGATGCCGACGAGAACGGTATTCCCGACGCCTGCGAGACCGTCGTCGCGTCGTGTGGCATCGGCGCGGTCGACGTGGCGTGTGGCGCTGCGCCGCACGACGTCCTGCGGCTGAACGGCCGAACGGGGGGTGCAACGCGCGCGCTCGCGATCACGCCGTCGACGCCGGTCGTGCTGACGATCGCTGAGGCTCCCGGTCGACGTTGCGACGGGCTCTCGTCGGCGGCGTGTGTCTATGCCTGGAGTCGCGCGCCGGAGTCGAGCGACGTCGTCGCAGTGCCGCTCGGTCTCGGGTCGATGTGCTTCGGTCCCGCGCCCACCGCGACGCGACCCGTGCGCGTTCTTTGGAACGCGATCGGCTTTCCAATGCATCTCGGCGCAGACGGTGCACCGGGGCCGCCGCCTGTGATTCCCGACGGCGGCACCTTCGCGCTACTCGAGCTTCCCTCGGGGCTCGGCTTCGAAGCCGTGGCGACGCTGCAAGGATTTGTCGAGGACGGGTGTTCGCAAGGGGACTTGCCGTACAGCGTCACGAACGCGATCAGCGTGACGGTCGCTTTCGAGTAGCGCGACCTCGCCGATCAACCTCTTGCGAGCGTCGGTCTGAGTGGACGCAACGGCAGGTGCAACAGGGTCTCGAGTGCTTCGGGCGCGGCGTTCATCGGCGAGTTGCGGTAGACCTCGAACCCTGGCTTGGCGTCGGGTTCGTAGCGTTTCGAAGGGAGCCACTCGCCCGCGAGTCGTGCCCAAGCGTCACCGAGCTGTTCGTACGGACCGACGTGGAGCGCCTTCGCGTAGGGGCCGCCCGCGATCTCCTGCACACCGAAGTCGCCCTCGGGTTGGATCGACGATGTGATCGAAATGCACGCATCGTAGCGGAGCTTCTCGGGGTCGGTCACTTCGGGATCGTCGTGGCAGAGTCCGATCATCTGCGTGCCGAGTCCGAAGAGCCCCTTCATCATGGCGAGGGTCATGAGTTTCTTCCATGTCGCGCCGACCTCCGGGTAGGGGCCGACGTGGCGGACGAATCCGACGGTCTGCGGCGAGAGGGAGACGATCTCGACTTCGAGCGGCGGGCGTGGCTCCGATCCGCCCTTCGCGTTGCGGGCCTCGCCGAGCGGTGCGAACGCCGCATCGGTGGCGGGATCGCCCCCGGGAGTGACGGCCGTCTTCTCGCGGGCGCGCTTTCGGAACTCGCTCGGCGCGCAGCCGAAGCGCGATTGAAATGCGCGCGTGAACGACTCGTGCGCCTCGTAGCCCGTCTCGAACGCGATCTCGGTTACCGTGGCGTCGCCGTGCTTGAGTCGCTGCGCCGCGGCCTCGAGCCGAAGACGGCGGATGTGCTCTTTCACCGACTCGCCCGTCATGCCTCGGAACACGCGATGAAAGTGATACGGCGGGAACGAGGCGACGCGCGCGAGGTCTTCGAGGGCCAGCGGCTCGCGCAGGTTCTCCTGGATGTACACGAGCACTTTCGTGATCCGTCGCTTGTATTCCGACTCGGTTGTTGGTTTCATCTGCTGGTCCTGACGATGTCCGCGGCGTGTTTCGACATCTTACGGCTTCCCGGATTCCTGCGCGAGGTACCAGCATGTCCCGTTCGTGTCACGTGGCGCTGATCGGCCAGAAGTTCATGGGCCGCGCCCACAGTAATGCCTATCGGCAAGCGCCGGTCTTCTTCGACCTTCCGATGCGGCCGGTGCTGCACTCGATCGCCGCGCGGAACGCCGAAGAGCTCGCGGCCTTCGCGACCCAGTGGGGCTACCCGAATCACACGACGCGCTGGCGCGACTTCGCGAAGGACGAGGCGATCGACCTCGTCGACGTCGCCACGCCGAATGACCTCCACGCCGAGCCGTCGATCGCGATGCTCGAGGCGGGCAAGCACGTCGCGTGCGAGAAGCCGCTCGCGCGCACACTCGACGAGGCGCGCACGATGCGCGACGCCGCGAAGAAGAGCCGTCGGCGCACGTTTGTTTGGTTCAACTACCGGCGGTGCCCGGCCGTGGCGTTCGCGTATCGACTCGTTCGCGAAGGACGGCTGGGGGACATTCGCCACGTGCGCGCGACGTACCTGCAGAGCTGGGGCGGTCCCGACACGCCGCTGTTGTGGCGTTTCAAGAAGAAGTACGCGGGCTCGGGCGCACACGGCGACCTGAACGCACACATCGTCGACATGGCGCGTTTTCTCACGGGTGACGAGATCACCGAGGTGCATGGCGCCGTGTCGCGAACGTTCGTCAAAGAGCGCGCGATCCCCGGGCCCGTGAAGCGCGGCGCGAAAAAGACCGGCAAGTCCGACGTCGACGATGCGCTCCTGTTCCTGGCGTCGTTCCGCGGAGGTGCCGTCGCGAGCTTCGAGGCGACACGCGTGGCGCCGGGGCACCTCAACGCGAACACGATGGAGCTCAACGGGACGAAGGGCTCGCTGCGTTTCGATTTCGAAGACATGGACGTCTTGCAGTTCCACGACGCGACCGTACCGGATCGCGAACAGGGCTGGAAGCGCATCATCTGCACGTCGGCCGGGAATCACCCGTACGCCGAAGCGTGGTGGCCCGACGCGCACGGCCTCGGCTACGAACACGGATTCACGAACATGGTCGCCGACATGATGCGCGTGCTCGGCGGCGAAGCGCCCGAGGTGCCGCTCCCCGATTTCGCGGACGCCTACGAAACGCAGCGCGTGCTCGAAGCCGCCGTGATCTCGGCGCGCGAGCGCACCGCGATCCGCATGCGGGAGGTCAAATAGACGTGGAGGTGAACTGAGCATGGTGTGGAAATACGCGGGCGTCCTCGTTTACCTCGGAATCCTCCTCGTGATCGGCGTGCTGGCATCGCGTCGCATGAAGGACCTGCGCGACTACGTGGTCGGCGGCAAGCGGCTCGGGTTTCTCGCGGTCGCGTTCTCCGCGCGCGCGACGGGCGAGTCGGCGTGGCTCCTGCTCGGACTCACGGGAATGGGCGCGGCCGTCGGCGTTCGCGCGTTCTGGGTCGTCGCGGGCGAGATCCTCGGCGTCATGGGCGCGTGGTTGTTCTTGTCGCGCCGATTCAAGCGACTGACCGATCGCTACGACTCGATCACGATTCCCGATTACCTCGAGTCGCGGTTCCGTGATTCGACGCATGCCTTGCGCATGGTGGCCGCATTCACGCTCGTCGTGTTCGTGACGATCTACGTGAGCGCGCAGATCGACGCGACGGGGCAGGCCGCCGAGAAGTTCCTCGACTTCGACTACACGCTCGGTGCGGTCATCGGCTTTGCGGTCGTGATGCTCTACACGATGGGTGGCGGGTTCCTCGCCGTAGTCTGGTCCGACGTCTTCCAAGGGCTCATGATGGTCGGAGGCCTGGTCGCATTGCCCATTGCGGGTATCATCGCGGCCGGTGGACTCGGCCCGCTGTTCGACGGCTTACGCGCGCAAGACCCGTTGCTCATGACGGCGTTCGGCGAGCAGGGCTTCACGGCGATCGGCGTTGCGGGAACTCTGGCGCTGCTCTTGATCGGGATCGGCTTCCTGGGATCGCCGCAGATCTTCGCGCGTTTCCTCGCGCTGCGCTCCGAGAAGGAGATTTCGAAGGGAGCGGGCGTCGCGTTCATCTGGACCGTGTCGGCCGACTGCGGTGCGGTGATGATCGGGCTCCTCGCGCGGCACCTCATCGGCATCGACGGCGAAGCGGCGCTGCCCGACCTCGCGGCACACTTGTTCCCGGCCGTCATCGTCGGGCTCTACGTTGCAATCGTGCTGTCGGCGATCATGTCGACGGCCGACTCGTTGCTCGTGCTCGCTTCGAGCGCCGCGGTTCGCGATTGGTATCAGCGCGTGCGGCACCCCGAGATGGCCGACGCCACGCTCGTGCAGAAGAGCCGCATCGCGACGCTCGTCTTGGCGCTCGCCGCGCTCGGCATTTCGCTGGCCGTAGCGATGATCTCGGAAGACCGGACCGTCTTCTGGTTCGTGATCTTCGGTTGGTCGGGCATCGCGGCCACCTTCTGTCCGACGATGATCCTCTCGCTCTTCTGGTCGGGGATGACCCGCCGCGGCGCGCTCTGCGCGATGATCGCGGGATTCGCGGGCGTCCCGATCTTCAAGTTCCTCGCCCCGGAACTCCCCGGCGAACTCGGCGCGTTCTTCAAGGCGCTCGAGGAGCTGACTCCGTCGTTCGTGCTTTCGTTCGTCGTCGGTGTTGTCGTGAGCCTCACCGATCCCAAGGGCCGTGAGCGGCTCGCGGGCATCGAAGACGAACTTCGCGAGGCGGCGGGGCGGTCCGCGTAGCCCGACCGCTCCCTTACAGATTTCCGAGATTCTCTTCCGGTCCTCGCGGCGCATCGTGTGAAGGAGGCCGAGGCGGCTCGACGCCGTGTCGATCCTGCCTCCCGATGTGGCGCGATGCGACGTGGGCTCCCTCCGATGGACGGGCGACCCAGAGTCCGAAGCGCGCCCGGACACGCGGAAGGAGGATTTCTCGATGAACTCACGATGGAACACGCTCGATTCGAACGCGGCCCGCCGATTCACCGCCGTCACGGTCATGTTCGCCATGCTCGTCATCGCCGGGAGCGCATTGGGCGCCGAGCGCGGCGTGGGCGGCGTCACGATCGTTCACACGATTCCGTTTGCGGGGAACTGGCAATCTCGGGACATCACGTGGGATGGCGAGCATCTTTGGCTTGCCGACAATCGTTCGAGCTTGCTGATCGAGATCGATCCCGTGACGGGCGAAGTCGTGTCGTCGATCGACGCGCCGGAGTCGAATCCGTTCGGGCTGGCGTCGGACGGCACCAACCTCTACAACGCGAACTTCTGGAGCGAGCCGGAGCTCGACGATACGTTCTACACGCTGTCGACGAGTGGCCAGGTCGTGAACGGATGGCCGGTGCCCGATTCGCCGAACGCCTCGCCGAATGGCGCGGCCTACGCTCCCGAGACGGGGCACATCTGGCTCAGCGATACGAGCAGCGATTCGATCTACGAGCTCGATCCGGCCGACGGCAGCGTTCTTTCGTCGTTCGCGTTCCCCGGTCAGAGGCCGCGCGGGATTGCGTGGTGCAAAGGTCGTATCGTCGCGGTCGACGACATCGAGCTTGCTCTCTACGAGCTCGAGCCCGACGGGACGATTGTCTCGACAGTGTCGATCGCGTTCCTCGGCGAGGATCCGATCGGGTTGACGTTCGACGGT
>JAUIME010001005.1 GCA_030433195.1 bacterium | reverse complement strand
GAAGACTTCGTCGTAGTCGATCCGCAGCTCGAGACCCGTGTCGCGCGCGGCGTCGTTCGCGAGAGACTCGGCGTGCTGCACGAGGCGCGACATGCCCGCATCGGTCGGCGATCGGAGCGTCGCCCAGAGGACGGCTCGGTCGGGGACGATGCCGAACGATCGTTCGCCCAAGCGCGCTCCGACGACGGTCACGAACGACGCGATTCGCGGTTCGCCTTCGTCCGGCTCGATGCGAAGACTTGTCAGCGAATCGACGAGGCTCGCCATCGCGAGTGCCGGACTGCGTCCCGTCTCCGGTTGCGCCGCGTGGGCCGTCCGGCCAACGAGTTCGATCGTCATGCCGCGCGAGGCGCACGCGAAGGTGCCGTCGCGGATCACGACGTCGCCGAGCGCGAACCCCGGAAGGTTGTGCGTCGCGAAGACGAGGTCGGGACGCAGCGCATCGAACCGTTCGTCGTCGAGGACGGCGCGCGCCCCCGTGCCCGTTTCCTCCGCCGGTTGGAACAACAAGACGACGCGCCCCGCGCTTGGTCGCGTATCGGCGAGTCGACGCCCCACGGCGGCGAGGATCGCCATGTGACCGTCGTGACCGCACGCGTGCGAGAAGCCGTCGCGGGTCGAACGATGCGCGAATCCGTTCGTCTCGCGGATCGGCAACGCGTCGAGCTCGCAGCGCAGCATCACGGTCGGCCCGGAACTTCGATTGCCGAACCCGAAGGCGAGTCCGTGGCCGCCGAGCGCCTCGACCGTTTCGTCGGGCTGCAGCGGCGCGAAGAACTCGCGGATGCGGCGCGCGGTCTCGTACTCGGCTTCGGACACCTCGGGATGGCGGTGCAAGTCGTGACGCAGGCGAACGATCACATTTTCAGGATCGACGGCCACGTGCGACGCCATCAGGACACCAAGTACATCACGTTGAACACTCCGAGCACAAGCACCATCGCGAGCGCGAGGATGTTGAAGATCGAGATGCGCGCGACGTCGAACGGCAACCGGAACGGCACCTCCTCGTCGTCGCCGTCCTTGCGACGGATGCGCATGAGCGCGAGATTCACGAT
>JAUIME010000369.1 GCA_030433195.1 bacterium | reverse complement strand
GGTGTGTTTGTTCAGACCGTTGATGGGACGGGATATGCGGAGGGCATAGTGCTTCCGAAGATCGGTACGGAAGTCGTGCCGGGATTCTCTTTCCCCTAGAACCGACTCCCCAGTTGTGGGGCTTCTTCCCTCAAACTGTCGCACTCGCCCCAGCCGATCCAGTGGCTTGACTCGGCGCGGTTCGCCCATCGAGAGGATTGCAGAGCGAATCACGAGCGTCTCGTTTGAACATGACAGAGCACAGTGGAGGGTGGACCGAAGACGGGGGTAGGGTCAGTGGGGCCCTCGCGAGAAATCTCGAATGCCGCGAATCCCACGGAGTGTGCGGGCTGCGCGGCGATTCGACGACGAGTTTCGGATCAGGGGCTTGACGTTGCGCAGCGCGTGTCGCATCTTGATCCTTGCGGTTGGATCTTCCCTGCCTTTCTGACCCGAAAACCCTTCGCGGTCGCGCGAATGCGCGGCCTGATCTGGCGCCACCGGTCTGTCCGTACTTCCGTTTCGTGTTCCTCCCGATCGATGCACCCGGAGTCGAGGTCCGTCGAGGCTCGTCGACTTCGGATGGCGAGTTCTGTCGATCAGGGGGAGGGAAACATGCGCCGACCGAGCGCGAGGGTTTGTACCTGGGGATTGCACGCGTTGCTCGCGGTGATCCTCGTTTCATTGATCGTTCACAACGCGAAGCGCGCGGCGCGCGGGGTCGATCCGAATCGGGACGAGGTCCCGGCGGCGGCCGCGAGCGACGCGGTCTCGGATCCGTGGCCGAGGCCGATCGCGCTGTCGATTCCGTTCCCGTCTCCTTGGGAAGAACTCTCGAACGACGGAACGACCGCGGCCCGCATGCGGGACTCGATGGAGCCCGGGGGCCGCCGCTTCGCGTTGGATTTCGACGGGGATTGGCCCGACGAAGCGCTGCCGGACGGGTTTCGCGTGCGGCTCGACCCCGAGGCGGAAGTCCGTTGGGAGCTCGAGTCGCCGCGTCGCGTCGCGGTGCACTTCGCGCGGCCCCCGGCGCGCGCGCGCTCGTACGAAGTCGTCGTCGAGACCGACCGGGGGGCGAGCGATCCGCTGGCGCTCCACACGGCCGGGCCGCGCGTGCGTTCGGCGGTCATCGCCGACCCCGAGGACGCGGCGTCGCGCGATCTGTTCGTGTCGTTCGACCTGCCCGTGGCGCCGGACGAGGTCGTCCGAACGGTCGAGCTTCGCGACGCCCAATCCGAGGACCCGGTCGCGTTCGTCGTCGAGCGCGTCGACGATGCCGAGAACGGCTATCGCTTGCGGATCGATCCCGCGACGGAGTTGACGGACGAGCGCGTGCGATTCGCGGTGGCCGACGATCTGCGCTCGACGCTCGGACCGATCCCGAGCGGCCGCCGTTTCGAACAAACGGTGGCGTATCGCGAGCCGCTCGCGATCCATCGCGTCCACGCATCGCGCAGCGCGCTCACGCTCGGCTTCGACCGACGGCTCCCGCTTCCGGATCGATCGCTCGTGCGTGTCGAGCCCGACGTTCCGTTCCAGCTCGTCACGGGTTGGCACGGATTGCGGCTGCTCGGGGAGTTTCCGTGTGGCACCGACGTCACGGTGCATCTCGCGGAAGGTTTCCCGGGTCGCGGACGTTGCCGGCTCGAGGCACCGGCGTCCCGGACCGTGACGATTCCCGATGCACCGCCGTCGCTCCGACTCGCGCATCGCGGGCGCGTGCTGTCGTCGGCCGCTGCGCCCCGCGTCGAGGTCGAGGGCGTGAACGTCGCGCAGTACGACGTCGCCGTGCGGACCGTGTATCCGAACAACCTCGTCCGGTTGGCACAGGCCATGCCGCAGCTTCCGGACACGGTATCGGCGCCGCCCATCACACATCGCGTCGATATCGCCGCCGATCGCAACGAACCGTTCACGGACGGTATCGAGCTCGGATCGATCCTCGCGACCGATGCGAGCGGCATTCACATCATCGAGATCTCCGACGTGAACACGCCGTGGCTTCGAGACCGGCGTTTGATGACGGTATCCGATCTCTGCGTGACGTTGCGCGCGGCGCCCGGAGTGATTCTCGCTCAGGTGACGAGGATCGCGACGGCCGAGCCCGTCGAAGGGGCGGTCGTGCAGGTGCTGACGCCGACCAATCAAGAGCTCGTGCGCGGGACTACCGACGTCGACGGGATCGCGCGGCTCGAGTACGCGCGGACAGCCGACGATCGCACGCCGTACCTCGCGCTCGTGCGCGCCGGTGACGAGACGACGTTCGTCGATTTCGACGGATTCGAGGTCGAACTCGCCGATCCCGCGCTTGGCGGGCGCGCGTACCTCGGGGATGGCGTCGAGGTCGACGTGTGGTTCGATCGCGGTGTCGTGCGACCGGGCGACGAGCTCCGCGCGACGGTGGTCGTTCGCGATGCCGACGGCGCCGCACCGCTCGACCGAGCGCTCGCGCTGCGGTTCGTCACGCCCGACGGCAAGGAACGCGTCACCGAAGAGGTGGCGACGCCCGCGTCGGGACTCGTGCTCGCGCGCCATGCGACGAGCCTGTCCGATCCGACCGGCGCGTGGCGCGTCGACGTTCTCGATCGCGACGACGACGATCGCGTGCTCGCGTCGCATCGCGTGCTCGTCGAAGCCTTCGTGCCCGACCGACTCGAAGGTGAAATCGCGATCGAAGCGCCGCTTCGCTTCGGCGGTGCCGGCGAGGCGCGTGTCGCGGCGAAGTGGCTCGAGGGTGGGGCCGCAGCGGGACAGACGGCCGAAGTCTTCGTACGCCTCGATCGTGGCGACTACCGCCCTGCTGGCTACGAGGATTTCTCGTTCGCGGCGTCGTCGTCCGCGAACGAGGCGCCGCCCGGCGCGCTGCCCGTGATCGACACCGTGCTCGACGACGACGGCCGCGCGTACGCACGATTCGTGCTGCCCGACGCGCCGAAGGCCGCGCAGGTGCTCCGTGCGACGGCGCGCGCCGAGATCGAAGATCCGTCCGGTCGCGTGGTCCACGTCGTGACGCAAGCCGACGTGCTTCCGACCGACTATCTCGTCGGAATCCGCAATGTCGAAGCCGACGCGGGCGTGACCACGTCGCGCGTCGAGATCGCGCTTGCCACGCCGGAAGGCGAGGCGTTCGAAGCCGGTCGCGACGTCGTCGTTCGCGCCGAGGCATGGCACTGGCGATGGATGTCGAATGCGCGGCGCTACGAACGTCGTCGTGACGTGGTCAGCGAACAGGTCGTTGCGGTGTCGAACGGCCGTGCGGTCGTCGAGCTGCCGGGTGTCGACGCGCATTCGCGGGTCGTCGTCGCGGTGATCGACGGCGAGCGCCGTGCCGAGGTCGCGCTCGGAACGATGCCGCAGCGTCCGGATCGATTGCGGGTCACGTGTCGTGAGCCGCGAGTCGCGCCGGGGAAAGTCGCGCACATCGAGATCGACAGTCCGGCCGCGGGTCGCGCGCTCGTCACGCTCGAGGGCGCGGGGATCCACGGGGTGTGGAGTCGCGACGTGGAGCGCGGCGTCAGCGAGATCGCGGTGGCGATTCCCGAGGGAATCCGACTTCCGAGCTTGCATGCGGTGGTCACGCTGCACGTGCCGCTCGTGAACGGTTCGGAGCCATCGTCGTATCGAATCGGCGGCGCGCCGATCCGGCTCGCACTGGCGGATCGCATCTCTGCGGCGAGACTCGACGTGCCGGAGGAGGTGCTTCCGGAGACCGATGTCGTGATCGGTGTGGACGCGCCGGGCGCGACGCATGCCTACGTCGCCCTCGTCGACGAGGGGATTCTGCGTGTGACGCGGCATACGAATCCCGATCCCAATCGAACGTTCCTCGCGAAGCGCCGCCTCGACACGCGTGGCGCGGATACGGGGACGCGTCTCTACGAGGGGGCAAAGCTCGCGGCAGCGGTCGCGGCGGGCGGCGACGCGCCGGGGCAGAGCGACGAGCTTCGTCTTGCAGATACCACGAGCGCGGTCGTCGAGACGGTCGCGCTCACGAGTGGCATCGTGCGACTCGATGCACATGGACAGGGAACCTTTCGCGTCTCGCTGCCTCCTTACGAAGGAAGGCTGCGCGCGATGGCGGTGGTGGGGGGCCCGCGCGCGGTCGGCGCGGCGACGGCGTCGTGTATCGTGCGCGCACCGCTCGGCCTGCGTCTCGCGGCGGCGCGTTTCGGAGTGCCCGGCGACACGACGCGACTGGCCGTGACGCTTCGCAACTCGACCGACGTCGATCGCGAGGTCGCGCTGCGCGTCGCGCCGGCGGATCGCTTCGCCGCGCTCGACGATCGACTCGGGGACGAGCCGCCTGGCGCGCCGATCGCGTTCGCGGTGCCGCTCGCTGCGGGCGCGTCCGAGACGATCGCGGTGCCCGTCGAGCTCGGTACCGCGCTCGGCCTGCGTGAATGGAGCGTCACCGCCACGTCGGGCGAGCTCGAGCGACAGCGCACGATTCGACTTCCCGTGCGTCCGCCGCAGCGCTACGAAACCGAGCGTCTCGGACTCGCGGTGTACGGCGAGCAGACGATCGACATCGACGAGAGCTGGGTTGCCGATACGGTCGAGGTGCGTCTCGTCGCCGATGTGCGCCCGGATCGACAACTGTTGCCGCTCGTCGACAGTCTCATGGACTACCCGTACGGCTGCGCCGAGCAGACGGCGTCGCGTGGTCTCGCGGTGCTCGCGTCGCGCGCGTTGTTCCCGGAGCGATTCGCGCCGGACGGTGCGTCGCCTTCGGGTGCCTACGTTCAGGCCGGGATCGACCGGTTGCTCCTCATGCAGACCGACGCGGGCGGCCTCGGTTTCTGGCCGGCTTCGCGGACGCCGTCGGACTACGCGACGCTCGCGGGCTTCGAGTTCTTGCTCGCCGCGCGCGATGCGTCGTTCCCGATCGAAGATCGCGTGCTCGATCGGATCGCCGCGTACGTACTGCGACGCTACGACGACGACGTCAGCGACGGCTTCCGATGCCACGTGCTCGACCTGCTCTCGATCCACGGGAAGCACCGCATCGTCGACCACGTGAACGAGCTCGTTTCGCGCGTCGACGTACGTGACGAGCGACTGCGGCTCGCGAGGGTCCTGCATCGCATGGGTGACGAACGCACGGCGCGTGCGATCGTCCGCAACGAGCCGATCGATTCGCACAACCCCGACGATACGGCGCCGAACACCCGTGCCGCGTCGTCGCCTCAGGACCCGTCGACGGACTTCGATCCGCGTCGCGACTTCGCGTTCTTTCGCACGCCGCCGCGCGCGCAGGCGCTCGAGTTGTCCGTGCGCCTACGCGTCGACGCCGCCGACCCCGAGATCCCTGCGCTCGCGCGACGTCTCACCGAAGTGGCGGTGCGCCCGAGTGCGCTGAGAACTTCCGAATCCGGAGCGATCGTCGCGGCGCTCGCTTCGTATTACCGCACGCGTCACGGCGTCGACGAATGCCGCGGTGCGAGCCTTCTTCTGGATGGTGTCGAGCACGATCTGACCGGGCTGGTCGGGGTCGCGACTCGAAGCAAGGGGGATATCGATCCGAGCGTCGAGCACGAGCATCCGTTCGATACGGAGCTCGTGCTCGACGCGGGTCCCGGGAGCCGAATCGAGCTTCGTTGTGACAGCGGCGCGTGGTACGGCTCGCTCGATATCCGAGGTTATCGTCGATTGTCCGCGGTCAACGCCGGGGAGGCGAGCGACGTGTCGTCGTCGCTG
>JAUIME010000368.1 GCA_030433195.1 bacterium | reverse complement strand
GTCGCCGCACGACGCCTCGAGGAGAATCGGTCCGTCGGCCTCGAGTCGCACGGCCGAGACCGCATACGCGGCTCCGTAGTCGAGGTCGATCACGCCGGATACGTCGATGTCGGTGCCTCGGTCGAGTTCGCGCATCGGGATCAGCGTGCGCTCACCCCACGGCGTGTCGAACGAAGCGTCGGGCGCGATCGAACCCCGCGTGAGCGTCGGTTCGACGCCGAAGGTCCAGTCGAGGCAGTCGGCGCTGCGGACGCCAAAGGGGCCGATCGCACGCCAGTTCGTGACGAACGAAGCGCGTCGCTCGATACGTGCTGCTTCGGCGTCGAGACCCAGACGCTCCCGAAGAGCATAGGCCTCTTGCTCGAGCAACGTCTGGTGAAACGGTCGGAGGGCTTCGCGCGTCCTCCGTTCGAGAATCCCGCGAATCGACTCGAGGAGTCGCTCGCGATCCTGTCGCGTCGAGGCCAAGCTGCGGGCCCGCAACACGAGATACTCGAGCGCCGGGTCGTTCGGCGACGTCTCGAGGATCTCGAGACACCGCACGAAGAGCGCCGCGTCGTCCCCGGTCAAGACCTCGGGCGCCAGCACGATCGGGAGCGCTTTGGCCGCGGGACTCTGCGCTCGCGCGTCGAAGGCACCCCCGGCGATGCCGGCCACGACGCACCACACGAACGCGAGTCGCGCCGCGCTCGTCGAGAATCGCTTCGGATCAGCGGACACGAATCACCTCCCGAACAGCTTCGTCGATCCGTCGCGAGAACGCGCGGAAGTCTGGGTAGTCGGCGGCCGGGATCCGGCGCGTGGTCGTCTCGAATCGCCCTCGCACGACGATCGTCGAACCTTCGGTCTCGGTCGTCCGGACGAACATGCCGTGTGGGCTCTCGAGCGTGACGTCGTCGAATCGTACGCGAGCTCGGAGCGCGTCCTCGAACTCGAACACGGTCTCGCTCTCCCACGACGTGAGCGACGGCAGCAACAGATCGAAGCGGCGCGTCGCGCGCTCCGTGAAGTCGGAGAGCGTAGGCGCCGAGAAGAGGCTCGGCAAGCTCGCCTCGCCGCCCGACCGCTTGAACGCGTTCGGGATCTCGACGACGTAGGAGTACTCGACGGGAACGTCGAGGTCGGCGAGGTCCGAGTACTCCGTCGACACGATCTCGACGGGCCCGAACAGCGTCGTGAAGCGTGACGCGACGTGCTCGTCGCGTTCCCCCTCGTTCGCGAGGACGGCGCGAAGCTGCGCGGCCGAATCACCCGATGCGGTGAGTGTCCCGCGTACCCGAGCGGACCCGCCGGCGCGGACGGTCAGGTGCTCTTCGATCGAGATCCGGTTGGCCTCGGCCGGCGCGACGGGCGTCGTCGCGACCCGCGAGTCCGGCCCTTCGACGATCAAGACCCGCGCCCCCTGATCCGACGACGGCAGGCTGCGCCAGTCGTTGTACTGCGCCGTCGCGTCGAGGAAGATGCCGTCCTCGGCCTGCGCGGCGGCCGGTCCTTCGATCTCGACGCCCGGGACGAACAAGATGCAGTGGTTGAAGTGGTTCAGCAACGCGGTCGACAGATCCTGCTCGCCGCGCAACTGCTCGGCGCGGATCAGCACCGGATGCGACTCGATCCCGAGCCGCGCGAGCATCGTGCGCATGAGGATCGACTTGTCCTTGCAGTCGCCGAAGCGCCTCGCGAAGATCGTACTCGCGCGGTACGGCTGGTATCCATGGATCCCGAACTCCCACGCGACGTAGCGGATCTGGGTGGCGACGTAGTCGTACACCGCGCGCACGCGCTCCGGGGTCGAATCGGTGTTGGCGCGGAGCTCCTCGATCCACGCTTCCATCGCCGGGTTGGTGAGGAACTGCTTCTCGATGAGGCTCCACCACCAGCGACTGAACTCGTTCCACGAGCCGTACGTCGTCACTTCGACGAGCGGCAGGATCTCCTCGCGCGGCGGCATGTACGGTTCCGGCTCGAAGCGTGCCACGTCGCGCAGCTCCCAGGTCCGAACCTCGAGTCCGTTCGGGTCGTCTGCGCGGAAGCGGGCTTCGGGAACTCCGTTCTTCGCGTCGAAGTCGAACGCGCGACCCGCCGGGGTGATCACCGTCAATTCGGAATGCAGGATGGGAGCGCCGTCGCCGCGCTGCAGGAACGTGCGCATGCCGAAGTAGTCGCCGAAGATGCCCGTGCGCACATCGTCCACGCGGTAGGCGAGTTCGATGCGATCGCCCGGCTCGAGCACGGGGAGCGAAATCCAAGCGACGCCGGCCGAGCGGCCTCGCGCGAGCTCGCCGTCGAGCCGCGTGTCGTCGCGGCGCGACACCTTCGCCGACCGAAGCTTCACGCGTTGCGTCTCCGGATGGAACGGAATCGGATATCGCGCGAGCGCATCGGCACCGTTTTGGTTCTCGATGTCGATCCAGTCCTGATAGTAGCGGCTCGACGTCCCGTCGGGATGCACCTTCACGAGCACACGGCGAAGCACGTAGCGGTACGGATTGTCCGCCGGGGTTTCCCAGGTTTCAGCTTCGGCGAGCAGCTCGGCCGCGTCGTACGGAAAATCCTCCTCGAACGGCCGTGTCTCCTGCTGGAGGAACTCGAGGTAGCCCTCGAGCCATCGGTCCTTGGGATCGAGCTCGCGGGCCGATTCGAGGGCGAGCAGCGCCGCCTCGTCGCGCCCGAGTCGTCGCAGCATGACTCCGTGGTTCTTCCAGAACGACGGACTCTGCGGGTGGATCGCCAACGCCTGTTCGAGCGCGTCGTTGGCGGCCTCGAGGTCTCCCTTCGCACGATGGATTCGCGCTCGCGCCACGTACATGCGAAGCGATAGCGGATGCATCTCCAGATCTTCGTCGACGAGCGCGAGTGCCTCGTCGAGGCGCCCCGACGCTTCGTGCCACTCGATCAGCCGATCCCGAATGCGCGGATTCGCGCGATCGCGAGCGAGCGCCGATTCGGCGAGCTCGGCGGCTTGCAGGATGCGGCCTCGTCGAGCATCGCGTTCTGCGAGCGCCATGAGTACGTCGATCCGGTTCGCGGCCGTCGATTCGCCGAGGCGACGGATCTCGCCCTCCGCGGCGCCGAACAGGCCCTTGGTGCGCAGCGCATCGGATCGAGCCAATGCAGCGGAAACGAAGGTCTCGTTGACGCCAAGGGCTTGGTCACAATACGCCAGCGCGCGATCCGGCATTTCGATCGAGCGCAGGTAGTGGGCGGCCATCTCGAGCGCGGCTTCCGCATGATCCGGGTCGAGCCGCAACACCTTCGAGAGGGCCTCGCGTCGCTCGTTCTCTTCGAGCTCGGGACGCATCTTGATCGGCAGCGACGTGGCGTTCGCGAACAGGAACCACGCGTGCGGATCCTCGGGCGCTCTCTCGGTGAGCCGACGCGCGAAGTCGTACGCCGTTCGGTCCACGGGATCGTCGGGACCGAGCATCAGATGGAACCACGCGGCGTGTCGCAGTGCCATCGCGTCCGCCGCGGTCGCATCGAGGTCGCGGTAGAATCCGCGCGCACCCTCGCGTACCGGAACGGACGCGGGTGCATCCTCCTGACGCGGGATCGTGCTCTCGAACGAAGCCGCGGATGCATCGTGCGTAATCGAAGGGAGCGGCTCGCCCATCGGATCCGTGATGCGCAACGCGAAACCCCAATCCTCGACACGCTGCGCAAGCTTGACCACGAGCGTGTGACGTCCGGCCGAAAGGTGCACGCCGAATGCGTCTTGGTCGAGCCGACACGAACGCCGCACGTCGTGCTCGAAGACGGGGTGCCCGTCGATGAAGACGCGAATCGCTTCGTCGCTCCCGAGGCGCAGAGCTACGTCCATGTCTTCGGGAACTTCGAGCGTCGTCGCGGCGTAGGCGAGCACTTGCTCGGACGGATGAAACAACCGCGAGAACGGAAGGAAACCGGATGAGGTTTGGGGCATTCGACGCCACGTGAGCTCGCGCCCGCGCGCGTCGACCGACGCCTCGAGGTCGATCGCCGTTTCGGGCGGGTACGGCGTGTCGAAGCCGCTGCCTTGCTCGTTGTCGAACGGCCCGAGAAGCTGCCAGTCGGTCAGGAACCCGAGTCGGTCGGCCGACCACGGATCGTCTCTACCGGTGATCGCGGCCTCGTAGCGTCCGCGATGGAAGAGAATGCGCGCTCGGACGAGAGGGTCGAGCTCGGACTCGAGCCAGCGATCCGCGGCCGCACGGGCCGCTTCGAACGCGTCGACGCGGTGGATGAGCGTGTCGAAGTAGAGCAGGAGCGACTCGGTCGCCGCGGCGGATCGCTCGCGCCGCTCGGCGGACTCGGCCGCAGCATGATCTTCGACGAGCCGGTCGATCGCCTCGACGATCGGGGCGACGGCCTGTTCGTAGCGCCCTCTCGCCGAAGCTTCCTGCGCCGTTCTCTCGAGCGACTCGATCGAATCGAGCACTTCATTCGAGGTGTGCGGTCGCGCCTGAGCGGTCGCGGCGTTCGACAGGAGTACGATCAGGACGAACCACGCCGAGGCGGTGGAACGCGCTCGCACGCCTCCGTACGAAGATCGAGGGATGAGGGTCATGCAAAGAGCTCCGTTCGATGTTCAGAAGATCCGTGCGAGCGGATCTTCGATGCGCGGATGAGGAGACCGAGAGTCGAACGTTCGGGAGACGGGCGAGCGCCGCTCAAACGTCGAAGGCCGACGCGGATGCTGCCCCCGCCGCGGTGCTCGACGGCACGCTGTTGGACGAGGCCGTGGCCGCGCCCTTCCCGCTCGTTGCCGACGAACATCCCCCCGCCTCGCGGGTGGCGCTCCCTTTGGACAACGCGGTCGCTTGGTCGGAGGCGTGGTACGAGCTGCGTACGAGAGGACCCGACTCCACCCACGCGAGTCCCATCCCTTCGCCGGTTTGCTTCAGAGCCAGGAACTCGCTCGGTGGCAAGAATCGCTTCACCTCGTGGTGTTTCGGCGTGGGGCGCAGGTATTGGCCGAGCGTGACGATATCGACACCGACGTCGCGCGCGTCGGCCATCACGTTCAGGATTTCGTCGGTCGATTCACCGAGCCCCAGCATGAGACTCGTCTTGACCGACGTGACCCCGCTGCGCGCGGCTTCGCGCAGGACATCGAGCGACCAGTAATAATGGGATCCCGGTCGGACGTATCGATACAGAGACGGAACCGTCTCGAGATTGTGAGCGAAGATGTCGGGCCGCGCGTCGAGAACCGTCGCCACGCATTCGGCGTTCCCTTGGAAGTCGGGCGTGAGCACCTCCACGCGCACTCCGGGGATCCGATCGCGGAGCGCGCGGATAGTCCGTGCGAAGGCCACGGCGCCGAGGTCGGGCATGTCGTCGCGGTCGACCGACGTCAACACCACGTACGCGAGGCCCAACTCGGCCGCGGCATCGGCCACGCGCTCCGGCTCGTCGGTCTCCCACGCATCGGGCTTCCCCGACGGAACCGAACAGAAGCGACAGAACCGCGTGCAGCGATTCCCGAGGATCATGAACGTGGCCGTGCGGTGAACGCTCCAGCACTCGCCGAGGTTCGGACATCGCGCGCTCTCGCACACGGTGTTGAGCCGGCGGTCGTGCACGGCTCGATCGACGGACACGTGATTCGTTCCGTACGGAAGCGTCATCTTGAGCCACGGGGGCAACCGATGCGGGCGCTCGGTGCGCCATCGGATCTCGTCTTCGGTTTCGTCGAACGCCACACCC
>JAUIME010000367.1 GCA_030433195.1 bacterium | reverse complement strand
TACTCGAGCTTCGCGATTTGAGTCGCGGTGTCGAGGTCGTAGATGTACGCCGCTCCGTCCCGGTATCCGTCGCGCCCTCCCGCGGCAATGATCGCCTTGTCACCGTCGATCGCGACCGAGATCCCGAAGTACGCCCAAGACGCGAGTTCCTCGGAGAAGAACACGTAGTCGTATCCCGTCGTAAGGTCGAGCAAGTACGCAGCCCCGGAGTACAGCACCCCCTGATCGGAACTCGTGGGATGACCGAGCAACGCGGTATCTCCTTCGACGGCGAGGAAGGTCGGACCGATGAGATTCATCGGGAACTCGTGAAGCAACTGGCCCGTCGGAGCGTCGTAGGCAAAGACGCCCTGATAGCCACTCGCCACAACGACGTCGCCGTCGATCGCCACGCTGGTCCCGAGAAAGGTCGTATTCGCCTCGAGGATCTTCCGCACGAACACCCCCGTCGTCGCATCGAAGATGTACAGCGCACCCTTCGGGTGACCGCCTTCCTCATCCCAGGGGTCGCTGACAACCACGTACGAGTCGCTCACGTCGACCGACATCCCGAAGTGCTTCCCGTACGCATCAGGGAAGAACTCGGCAAGCTGTTCACCCGTGTCCGCATCGAAGAGGAACGCCGCTCCCCTCCCTGACGGCCCGTCGTACCAACTCGCACCGACGAGGACGCGATCCCCATGCACCGCGAGGCTCTCGCCGAACGAACCATGGGGATCGACGACATCCGGCACCAACGCGCCGACCTCTTGGAGAGTAGTGGCTCGAGCCGCAACAACCATCGTCAAGCTCGCCAACAACGTCGCGAGCAGTGTCCGTATCGACCGCATCGGTTCCTCCTTCGTCCAGGCATGCCATGTCCGGGACACGCCGATTCGGCATGCCCTCTCGAAGAAGAAGCGCGGGAACGGAGCGGATCGCGGGTCACGGATTCTCGGGATTTCTCGTCGGGGAATGTCTCGCCGGTCGAGGTTGGGTGGCACTCCTTTCTGCACCCGGCGTGAACGAACGTGCCGAGCGCTCGAAACGTCCGGCGACTTGCCGGCGCTCCTCCTTTCCCACGCGACTTCCTGTTCGATCGGAGATTGACGGATGGGTGTCCCCCAGGGGCGTTTGCATTACCGAGGGCGGGTGTGCGACGACGAAGCCGGCGAGAACCTTCGCCGGTGGCTCGGTACGCGCCGAACGCCGATTCTGATCTACGACCTCGATGTCGTGGACGAACACTACGCGAACCTGTGTCGCGCGCCTTCGTCGCATACACCGAGGCGTTTACGGCGCGCATTTTCCGCACGGACACGAATGGCGCGGCGCTCACCGAACTACCCGTCCCGATCAACGTCCCCGACGATATCGACATCGACCCGATCCATCGGAGGCTCTACTACTCGGACGCGAGCGGGGCGGTTCGCCGCTGCAACCTCGACGGCTCCGGGATCACCAACGTCGACACATCCGGACGGCCGCGCGGCTTGGCCGTCGCGAGAGCTTGGCCCGTATTCGCCGATTCCATCAGAGCCTCGTCTCGACGATCACGGCATTCGTGACCGCAATCACTCCGTTCGGTGCCATCGCGTCGAGGATGATTCCCTGGAACGTGAAGGTTCCGATGAGACCGAGTCCACCCGGGCTGTCGAGCAGACGGTACGGCGCGGGAAGCGTCGGTGGGCCGGGCCAGTTCTCGGTGCCGAGTTGCGGCTTGCCGAGGTTGTTGGCGATGCGCTTGGGTAGGCCCGGAGGACCGTCGAGTGGGGTACGCCGGCAGATCAGCCCCGTCTGCCGCGGAAGCGACACAACGCTACCCGGGCCAGGGCTACCGAGCCACGCATACATGACGTATTTCGAAGGACCGCCCGGGCGAGACGGCGGCGCGAGAATGTCGAGATGGAACGGATCGGTCGGTGTCGTCAGCAGGTAGCGCGCGTTGCCGTTGCCCGCGTAGTCGTCCGCGAACAAGACATCGACGACGACGCCCGTCGCACCGTTGACGTTCCCCTTACGGCACTCGTAGTCGGCGGTGAGGATCGGGTCGTAGTAGGCGAGAGGTCGCGCCGGCAATGTAACGAGATTCCCCATGCCGTCATCGTAAAGCAACTCGACCGCGACGATGCGGCTCACGTCCGTGACACCATCGCCAGGAACCGGCGTATTCGGCGGCGTGATGTAGGTGACGCCCGTCGAGTCGACCGTGAACGACAGCGCCGAGTTCCCGTCGACGAGTACATCTTGGATCGCGAGCGTATCGAGCAGAACGCCGCGCTGGAACACGACCTGACCGCCGGCTCCCGGCGATCGGTTGCCGAATGCGCGATCGACCTCCGGTCGTGCGGTTTCGACCGGCCGGTCGAGCGAGGACTTGCCGTTGGTGAGATCGAGCACGAGAACCGGATCGTCCAGTACGAGCCCGCCGGGATCAGTCACGTCGAGCAGGACTTCGTTCTCCGGACCGATCGTCGCGACACTCGAAAGCGGGCTCAGCGGATCGCCCTGCGCGTCGGCCTTCCACAACTGGACGTCGTGCAGCTCCGGGCCCGTGGCGATCACGCTCGTGAAGCCCTCCATCGGACGCGACCCGAACCCGGGACCGCGGCGCGGGTCGTCGAGCGGATCGCCGTGGAACGACACGTCGGCCGGGGTGAAGAAACCGTCGGCATCCACGTCGATCACGGAGATCCACGGCAGGTCGCCCGTCATGCTGCCTAGAGCGATCTCCGAGATCGTGTACTCGTAGATCCCGGTCACCTCGTCGACGTCGTCCGCTTCGAGCGAGGTCAGGCCCGCGGGCGAATGCGGCAACAGATAACGCGGCGTCGGATCGATCGCATCGACGGCGCCGTCGCCATCCGCGTCGATCAGCGCGAACATCTGCGACTGAAACTCGTCCCAGATCAAGAAGCCGCCCGCACCGCCGAGGCCGAAGGGCACGAGTCCCGATGGCGCCGACGTCACCGCATCGACGTCGAGCTCCGAAACGAGAACGAGCGCGTCGGGAATCGTCGGCGTCTCGTCGCGCCAGAACTGCACGGTTCCCACGCCGTTTCGATGTCCGCACACGATGAGGTACTCGCGCAGAGTCGCATCGAGCTGCCATGCGATCCCGAACACTTCGGTAAGCCCGCTCGGGAACTCGAGGCGAAACTCCTCGTCGAGAGGACCGTTCTCCAGCAACAGCAGCTTGCCCGTACGCGGAAAGCTCGTCACGATCCTCGAGTTGTTCGGATCGACGGGACCGGAGCCGTCTTCCTCCTCCGCGGCTTCGGCAACCGCCTTGTTGTTCTTCTTCGCGTCGCCACGCGGCTTACCGTCCGCGGGCGGCTTCGGCGGGCACTTCTCGTCGATCGTGTCGCAGAGTTCCTCGATCGTCTCGTCGGTCACTTCCGCCAGCTTCTTGGCGTCACGCAGCATATTCGCGAGCTTGTTACGGTCGATGACATTCTCGTCGAGGTAGCAGGCCACTAGCTTTCTCTCGCAGTCGTCGAGGCCCTCGTCACGCGCCTTCCCGTTATCGATGTTGTCGACAACCTTCTCGAGCGCCCCCTTGAACTTGTCGATCACTCCCTTCTGCGCCGTCCACGCCTGTTTCTCGAGCTTTGCGGTCGTCTTGTCCTTGTAGTCGTTAGTCTCGAATTGACTCAGATCCTGCAAGGCATGTACGGCCTCGTGGTAGAGAACCACGAGCAGCAACGGAAATGTCTCGCGCGTCTTTTTCTTGAGCACGCTCCTCGACACCTTGATGATGTCCTTGTCGCCGCAGTTTGCGCTCTTGTCATCGAGAGTCTTGCGCCCCTTGACTCCTTCCGGCAATCCCGCCCTACAGATATTGCCGTTCTCGAGAACCGTCTCCAAGCACTCGACGATACTCACCCCCTCGCCGATCCCATCGGGCAGCGTCGGGTCGCAGCACTCCTCGTAGTCTTTCAAGACCTGGATCGCCTCCTCGACGACCATCTTCTGGGCCTTGCTGAGTTTGGAGGCGTGCGCCGGCAATGCGGTAGAACTCGTACCGATCACGATGAGGCACACCAGCGTGACGAACGAGCAACGCGACGCAGGAACCGGCCGATCCGAACGCATGAGAGAGTCCTCCCTAGACAGTTCCTGCACCTTCCCGCAACGCCCGAAGGCAATACGATCCATCTCGTGCTCCGATCTCTACCGACAGGACACGGCATGCGCTCGCCGTCGTACGGCGGCGAGTGCTCTCAGAAACTAGCCGCGAGCATCGCGCGTCGGGCCGCGAGCATCGCCGGCTCGGCGAGATCCTCTGCTAGCTGCTCGGCGATCGTCGGGATCGCCGGCGCACCGATGCGTCCGAGCGCCCACCCCGCCTCGTTGACGACACCCGGATCCGAGCGCAGGGCTTCGGCGAGGGCCGGGACCGCGGGAGCGGCGCGCTCGTCGAGCAAGCCGAGCGCTCGCGCCGCGCGCCGGCGCACCTGGAGCACGTCGTCGTCAAGGGCCGTGACCAACGCGGCGATCGACTCGTCGGTGGCCACGCGAATGCGGGCGAGGGCGAGGGCCGCCATGTCCCGGATCGCGGACCTTCTCCCACATGCGGAGGCCCGGCGCGAGGCCGACGCCTCGGCATCGGAAGGGTTGACGATCACCGGGACGAAGTCGGCATTCAGTCGTTCGACGACGCGTGAATCGGAGAGCGGACCGCTCTTCACGAAGCGACCCTGCACTCACGAGAATCCCGAGTCGTTCTGCCCGTACTCCTTGTTGATCATCACCACGACCAACGGCTTCCCGGAGCACTTCGCGTCCTCGAGTGCGGTGGCGAGATTCTCGCGCCACTCGATGCGCTTCCACCCCTGGCGATGGCCAAGGGTCATCACCGCGCTCTCGAAAGGCTCGATCCGATAGGTCGCGGCGTTTTGCGAGACCTTGATCACCTGCGGTGCAACCTCGATGCCCGCGGGAGGAACCAGCGGATCAGCTCGAAACGGGTGCCACTCCTCCCCTGCTTCCGCGAAACTCGAGACGGCCAGAACCGCCGTGAGCGCGGTCGCGAGCATCCCTCGATTCCCCAAGCTGCACAATCGGTCGCGCATGCTGCACCTCCCTGGCAAGTTCTTCGGAATGGCCCGCATCTCGATTCTGCGCAATCGGAAGCTCTTTGGGGAGAGTCATGCTCCGCTTTCTTTGAAGACCCGCGGCGGCATTTCGGGACGAGACGCCTCTCGAGCGACGTTTCTCGTTGATGTTGATGACCGCCTGCCGATCGCGAGGACGACCCGTCGTCACGGGAGTCGCGCCGCCGCTCGTCCCCGCATGCGGACAGACATTGGGACGTGCCTGAATCGACTTGGTCGCAGGCGCGGCATCCGAGGCCGAGCTCACCGTTCGATTCAGCATGGACGACGACCGACAACTCGTCACGGCCGTCGAACCCGCAGCCCTCGCCGCGGGCGAATCCGCAACGATCCAAGCAGCCCTCGTCGACGCGGCAGGCCAAGTCCTGATCAGCACCGGCTCGAACGTCACCCTCACGATCGAAGATCCCGAGGGAGGCCGCCACCCGCTGCCCCTCGTCGACAACGGCTCCCAAGGCTACAACATCGCCGGCGACGGAATCTTCACCACCACATTCCAAGGCACAACCCTAGAAGGCGACTACCTCGCGACAGGTCACATGTCGGTCGTCCTCGGATCCGAAACCGTCGAGCGCACGAGCGAAGGCCCATGGACCCTACGCGAC
>JAUIME010000366.1 GCA_030433195.1 bacterium | reverse complement strand
GGTGCAACTCCCCTCGACCCGCGAACACCACGACGAGCTCGTCGACTTGCTGCGCTCCGTCGAACGCATCGACGTCGAGCATCTCTTGCTGCTGACCGAGGCGGTCGATCTCGGAACCGTCGCCCCCGAAGATGCGGGGGTGACCGCCGGCACCTTGATCATCATCGAGGACACCAACGGCGAATCCGAAGTTCGCGTGATCCCGGCGCGCGGGTCGGGACCGTTCGCCGAGGTCGTCGACACGCTGCTGCTCGAGGGCGCCGCGAAGCTCGGTCCCGTCGACGAGTTCGACGCCGGCCGGCTGCTCGGCCGAACGCAATCCGACGAAGCCCTCGGTGCGCTCGCCGACGTGTTCCTGCCCTCGTTCGACGCGACGTCGGCCGGCTCGCTGCGCGAGCTGCTCAACGGCTTTGGCTCCTCGAGCGCGCGCATCCCGTTCGTGACGCAAGTCCTCGCTCGCGGCGGGACCTTGGTCGGGGAACGCGAAGACATCGCGCTGCTCGCGCTCAACTTCGACGACGAGCGTGTCGAGGTCGTGAAGGCGCTCGTCGATTCGCGCGAGCGCGTGACGATCGACGACCTGGAACTCTACCTCGAACGCCTCTCGTTCGACGATGCCCGCGTCGACGTGTTGCGTACGACAATCCCAAAGCTGCCCGTCATCGCCAGCGATCGCCTCGCCGACATCTTGCGGCGCCTCGCGTTCGACGGCGCAAAGATCGAAGCGATCCGCGGGCTCGTCGACGCGGATCGCGTGCGCCTCGCGATCGAAGACCTGCGCGGGGTCCTGCAGCTCTTGTCGTTCGACGATGCGAAGCAGGAGGCGCTCGAGCTTCTCGTCCCGAATCTCGTGGGAACCGTCGACGCCGTTCTCGCGGGTGGACTCGTTCGGCTGTTTCAGTGGGACTCGACGAAAAGCCGCGCGATCATTTCGCTCGCCCCGAAGCTCGCCACACTCGACGCGAGCGATCGCGACCGGCTGTTGCGCAACGTCTCGAGCGCCGACGAGCGCGACGCCGCGCGTGCGGCGCTCGATGCCGCGGTCACGGCCGAGCCGAACGCAAGCGGCGAAGGAGGCTGACCGTGGCGCACCCGTCCGAGACGCACGCCGTCGATGCCGAGACGATCCGACGCAAGCTCTCGAAGACCATGCTGCGTACGATCGTCGAACACGAACTCATCGCCGACGGCGACCGCGTTCTCGTCGCGATCTCGGGCGGCAAGGACTCGTACACGATGCTCGACCTCTTGTGGCACGCGCGCCGCAAGGCGCCGGTGCGCTTCGAGCTTCTCGCGTTCCACCTCGACCAGCAGCAACCCGGATACGACAACGGCCGCATGGTCGCGTGGCTCGACGCGTTCGGCGCGCCGTATCGCATCCATAGCGAAGACACGTACTCGTTCGTGAAGGACGCCGTCGCCGGCACGTCGAAGTCGTTCTGCGCGCCGTGCTCGCGCATGCGGCGCGGCATCCTCTACACCCACGCCGAACGGCTCGAGTGCAACAAGATCGCGCTCGGCCATCACCGCGAAGACGCGCTCGAGACGCTGTTGCTGAACCTGCTCTACGCCGGGAAGCTCGAGGCAATGCCCGCGAAGTATCGCACGAACGACGATCGCTTCGACGTCATCCGACCGCTCATCGCCTGCGACGAGCCATCGATCGCCGCCAATGCCGTCCACGCGGAGTATCCGATCCTGCCGTGCAATCTCTGCGGCTCGCAAGACGGATTGAAGCGCGTGCGCGTCAAACGCCTGCTCGAATCGCTCGAAAGCGAGATCCCCGACGTGCGCCGCGTGATGCTCGCCGCGCTCGGCAACGTACGCCCGTCGCACTTGCTCGATCGCGAAGTCGCCGAAGCCTGGAACCGCGAAGCGCACCACTACGAGCCGCGCAAGTAGAAGGGCCGACCCTCGTAGCCCGTGCCCGGCTTCACCCCGCTATCGGATGTCCCACGCCGTGAGCCAACGCTGTCCGGTCTTCGCGAAGCCGAGCTCGCCGAGACGCTGCTCGAAGTCGGCCATGTGAGCCGCGCCGTAGAAGATCGCGATCGACCGAGCGCCCTTGCGCACCTCGCGCCGAAGCACGTCGAGCGCGGCGGTGTTGCGGTCCGTCACGAGTGCCGATCCATCAGCGCCGACATCGAATGCTGCGGCCATCTGCTCCATGTTCTCGAACTGTTCGGCGAGCAGCCGCTTCATCGAGCTCGCGCGATCTTCGGCCGTGAACGCCGCATAGAGTTCCGGTAGCGTCAGCGTCGCCCCCTTGCCCTGGGCGGCGCGCTGCGCCTCGGCGATCCACACGTTGAGGAGGATCGCCCACACCGACTCACCACGCTCGCGCTGCGCTCGCGCGAGCCCCTCCGGATCGAGGTCGGCGTGCACGAAGTTGCGCGCGCCGTAGTCGACGCCGTCGAGTTGGAACTCGAGCTCGAGGATCGACTTCATCGACCGCTGCATGAATCCCACCGCACCGCCCGACTCGGCTCCGCGTTGCGGTCGCGTTCCTTCCGGTGCGACGAGTTCGTACAGCACGCGATCGTACGTAGCGAAGTGCGCATCGAGTGCGTCATAGTAGGCGGGGTCCCCGACATGGACGGCGGCGACCAAGTCGACCGCGATGCCCGCATCGTTCTCGTACGAGACGATCGCCGTTTCGAGCCGCGATCGCCCGTCCCCCGCCTCCGATTCGGCAAAGCGCAAGAAATCGGACGCCTCGTTCGTGACTGCGGGTCCCGTCAACGGGTCGTCCTCGTGCGCACCGCACCCGGCCGCGAGAAGGAGCAGCAGGCCCGCAACGCCAACGCCCGCAAATCGCGTGAACTCACGAAGCCATGCCCCGACGGACTCGCTGTGGCCGAAGCCCCTCGTCTCCTGCCGAATCGAGCGATACGAATTCTCGATGACCGCGCCTCCAGAAAAACTCGGACGATCCGTGCGTCGCGCAGGTCTTCTGCAGACCGGCGCTTCCCGGCACGGTAACTCACCCACTCGAGCCGGACAACGCGCCGCGAGCCAACGATTCCGGAACGAGTCGCCGCGCCCCTGGGCCAAGCGGCTTCGAGCGGCTACACTCTCGTCTTGCCGAATTCAGGCGGACCGGCATCAGCTAGAGGATTCGACATGATGCCGGTTGTGCATCGACCGCTCGTCGGCCGGCGCCGCGCCATGCGCAGGTCGTCGACGAGGATCGCCGCGGCGAGGCGTCTCGGGTCGAGTCGACCGACCGAGAGGTGTTCACCGCGCCGCGAGACGAGCCACCCGATCGCCGAGTCGCCGACGGAGCCCCACCGAGCCCGGAAGCCGTCGCCAAAGAGTTCGCGAACCCGCTCGGCCGAATCCAGCGGTTCCCCGTACAGTTCGACTGGGACGGGGACGTCGGCCCCGACGACCGGGATCGGGGCGTCCTGAGCTTCGAGCCCGTGATCGCATTGCCACTCAGCGAGAGCCTGTTCCTGTATTCGCAGACGAAGGCGCCCATCGTCTATCGCGAGAAGGAGCCGACCACGGGCGAGGACGAGATCGAGCTCGGCGACGTGCTCCAGAACTTCTACTTCACGCCGAACGACCCGACAGATGCCGGATGGACGCTCGGCCTCGGCCCCGCGATTCAGATCCCCGCATCCGAAGAGGGGCCGATCAGCTCTACGCAATCGGGCTTCGGCCCGGCCGGGATCGCCGTGATCCAAGGCGGCCCCTTCACGATAGGCGCCCAGGCCACGCACCTCTGGCGGCTAACAGGCGAGAACGACCGCGACGACCTCAACCGAACGACGTTCGAACCCTTCCTCGCGTTCACGACGCCGGGTGCCCTCACGCTGTCGCTCAACGCCGAGTCGGTCTACGACTGGAGCTCCGACGACCTCGCCGTTCCCCTCAACCTCGAGGCGACCCAGGTGTTCGAGATCTTCGACCAGTTCTTCAGCGTCGGCGGCGGCGTCCGCTATTGGGCCGAAGAATCCGACGACGGTCCCGAAGGCTTCGGGGCGCGCATCGTCGTGTCGGTGATCTTCGCACCGAAGCTCTGACGCCCGACCCGAGGCTCGACCTCTGGCAAAGAACCGTCGGCACGGCTACACTGCGCGCAGTCTCGGAAGCCGATCCAAACCCAGGAGAATTCAAGGATGCGCGATTCGACGGGATACCTCGTGTTCATCGGGCTCACGATCATCGGGCTCGTGACGTTCACCTCGGGATGCGCATCGCTTCCGCCGCACCCCGACTCTCTCGCGCGGGCATCCGCCGGCTTGGCGGGCGCGAACGCGCGACCGGCCTTCGCGGCCGAACCCGCAAGCACCTCACGTCGATCGACGATGCAGGGCGAATCCGACTCCGAAGCGCTCGCCAAGCAGCTCGCGAATCCCGTGGCGTCGTTGATCAGCGTCCCGTTCCAACTCAACCACGATCGTGACATCGGCCCGTCCGACGGCGACCGCACCACGTTGAACATCCAGCCCGTGATCCCGATCTCGCTCACCGAAGACTGGAACCTCATCAGCCGCACGATCGTTCCGATCATCGATCAACACGACGTCCCGACCGACGGCGACGACGAGTTCGGAATCGGCGACGTTCTGCAGAGCTTCTTCTTCTCGCCCGTCGAACCGACGGCGAGCGGGTGGATCCTCGGCGCAGGGCCCGCGCTGTTGCTGCCGACGGCGACCGACGACACGCTCGGCACCGAACAGTTCGGCCTCGGTCCGACCGGCGTCGCGTTGCGACAAGAAGGTCCGTGGACCTACGGCGCGCTCGCCAATCACGTGTGGAAGATCGCCGGCGACGACGACCGGCACGACGTGAGCCAAACGTTCCTGCAGCCGTTCCTCTCGTACACCACACCGAGCGCGTTGACGTTCACCCTCAACTCGGAGTCGACGTACGACTGGGACGCCGACGACCTCGCGGTTCCCCTTCACCTGCTCGCGACCAAGGTCGTCGACATCGGCGGCCAGCTCGTGAGCGTCGGCGGCGGCATCCGCTACTGGGCCGAGGAAGCCGACAACGGCCCCGAGGGATTCGGCGGCCGCCTCATCGTGACGCTGCTCTACCCGAGATAGCCGGACCGAGCCGCGATACCGGCCGTCGCGTTGACATCCGCACCCGGCCCGGATATGCTCGCCCTCGTCATGCTCTCGGGTAGCCGGGCTCGGGCCTTTCGCACGAGTTCGCAGGGAAGCCGGTGAGAATCCGGCACGGACCCGCCGCTGTATGTGGGGACGAACGCCGCCGAGCCACTGGGTCGCCGCGCACGATCGGATCGTCGCGAGGCGCCTGGGAAGGGGCGGTCAGTAGGTCGATCCACGAGTCAGAAGACCGGCCCGCGAGCGACTTCACCATGGGTCTTCGGGAACGAGAACCGTGAAGCGAGCGACCGTGCGGTTCGCCCGGGCAGCGTCGTCAGCAGGATGACGGCGTGACCGTAGCGACGCCGCGCGAGGCCCGTCCGGGTTCGAATCGTGCGCCGATTCGAACGGCGAACCTTCAGGCCGCCGTCGCGACACCTCACGGCTCCTCTGCCGACGACCGGAAAGGAGCCAAGCCATGCGACGTGTCTTCTCGTGGCTGAGCGCCGAGCGATCCGAAGGGATCGCAACGACTGTCGACGGCGTCGACACCTCCGACCGTACGATGCATCCGTCCCGAGCCGGCCGCGCGTCGGCGCCCTCGGCAGCACGGTTCACCGCCTGGCGGATCCTCCCCGTGTTCGC
>JAUIME010000365.1 GCA_030433195.1 bacterium | reverse complement strand
GGCCGATCAGACGATCGAGTTCCTCACGCCGGCGACGCACGAAGTGTCGCCGGGTGGGACGTTCATGTACCAGATCCGAGCGCGCAACTTCAGCGGCAGCCCGGCCGAGGTCGAAGGCTGGATCGACGTCGTCGACGCCGACGGCAACCCGCTTCCGTTCCGTTCGAACCCGGTCTTCGGTCCCAAGACGAAGACGCTTCCGGGCGGTGCGATCATCACGAAGAACGTTCGAATCCAGATCCCGGCGGGCGCGTCGATGCAGGCGGTACTGGATAGCGTGACAGCCGGGGGACCGTCACGGTCCGTACTTCATCCGCGCCGGTCTCGGCGATTTCGACGCCACGACCTACACCTCGACCGACTGCCTCGGATTCCACATCGTTCCCTGAGGCAACCGATCGCTAGCTAGATCACCAGATTCTCTACGGGCCCCGTTCGATCGATCGCAAGACGATCGGACGGGGCCCGTTTTCGTCGAGGCCCGCTGCTCTTGCGACGTGGCTGTGCCGGGTTGCGGTCTTGCGGGTCGGCGGGATGCGCTTCAGGAAAGGCCGAGCGACGAACGCGAGCTCGTGGAGGCGAGGGCGTTTCGGAGCAGCGAACGGGCTCGATTGAGTCGTGAGCGCACGGTGCCGACGGGGACCGAGAGCTCGTTCGCGATCGCGACGTAGTCGAGCCCTTCCATCCACCGCTTCTCGAGAATCGTGCGGTGCGATTGCGGAAGGTCGCGCAGGGCACCGCGCAGGCGATCGCGGTCCTCGCGGCGCGCGCAGAGGGACGACGGGTCGGCCGGGTCGATCGTGGCGCGGCAGGCGGCCGCGCGTGCCTCGTGCTTCTCTCGGCGCAGGACACCCCGACGAATCTGCAGACTGCGATAGACGATCGCGCGGGCGAGCCAGCCGATCGGTCGTGGGGGCAGATGATCGAGCAGCCAGAAGTCGCGCAGGGCTTCTTGCACGGCGTCTCGAGCGAGGTCGTCGCTGCCGACGATGCGGCGCGCGGACGCGGTCCAATCTTCGAGGTGGTCGTGGACGTCGACGAGGTCGTGCGCGCTCTCGCGAATCTCGCCATCACAGAGGGCGCTTCCGCCGTGCAGGCAGGTGCTATCGGAGGCGGAGTCGTGAGAGTGGACCGCGCTTCGGAGTTGTTCCGGCGTTGCGATCACGGCGTATCCCTGGCTTCTTACCCGGCGTTGGATCGATCTCCTGGGGATCGGCACTCGCTGAGGCACGAGCCGCCGATCCAGGGCCAGGATATGCCGATGGGGAACCCGCTGTCAATCGCTAGTCGTGCGAGTCTTCGGTGAGTTTCGCGGCGGGCTCTACGCGGACCGCGCAGAACTTGAAGCCGGGGATTTTGCCCCAGGGATCGAGTTCGTCGAGGGTCAGGAGATTCGCGGCGGCCTCGCGGAAGTGGAACGGGAGAAACACGGATCCGGGCTGCTCGCGGCCGGTCAGCCGAGCACGGATGACGATCTCGCCGCGGCGGCTGACGACGCGTACCATGTCGCCGTCGGCGACGCCGAGCGCTTGCGCGTCGTGGGCGTTGAGGCCGATCGTCGCTTCGGGTTGGATCGCGTCGAGAGCGGTCGCGCGGCGGGTCATCGTTCCGGTGTGCCAATGCTCGAGCAGGCGTCCGGTACTGAGGACGAGGGGATACTCGTCGTCGGGGAGCTCCTTCGCCTCGGTCCAGTCGGCGGGTACGAACGTCGCGCGGCCGGTCGGCGTCGGGAACCCGTCGCCGAACAGGACGATCGGACCGTCGTCGTGCTCGGGATCTTCGTTGGGCCAGAGCCTACCGGTCGGGCCGAGGTTGTCGTACGTGAAGTTGCGGTACGACGACGTCAGGCTCGCGAACTCGCGGAACACGTCTTCAGGTCCGTCGTAGGCCATCGGGTACCCGAGCCGCGTGGCGAGATCGCAGACGATCTCCCAATCGGGTCGCGCCTGGCCCGGCGCTTTCATGGCGGGGCGACCCACCTGCACGCGACGGTCGGAGTTCGTGTAGGTACCGAGCTTCTCGAGATACGAGGTCGCGGGGAAGATCACGTCCGCGAACTCGGCCGTCTCGGTCAGGAAGATGTCTTGGACGACGAGGAACTCGAGGTTCGAGAGCGCGGCCCGCACCTTGTTCACGTTCGGGTCCGAGAGGAACGGGTTCTCGCCCATCACGTACATGCCACGGATGTCGCCCGCGAGCGCGCCCTTCGTGATCTCGACGACGGTGAGCCCGGGATTCGGATCGAGCGTGCGTCCCCAGGCCTTTTCGAACTTCGCGCGGATCGCGTCGTCGGCGACCGACTGGTAGTCGGGGAACACCATCGGGATGAGACCGGCGTCGCTTGCACCCTGGACGTTGTTCTGGCCGCGCAGCGGATGCAGTCCGGTGCCGGGCTTGCCGACGTTGCCGGTGAGCAGCATCAAGGCGATCAGGCAGCGCGCGTTGTTCGTCCCGTAGGTGTGCTGCGAGATGCCCATGCCCCAGTACACGACGGCGCGGTCGGCGCTTCCGAACAGGCGGCCGACCTCGCGCAGCGAATCGGGATCGATGCCGCAGATCCCGGCGGCCATCTCGGGGGTGTACTTGGCGACGCGCTCGCGCAGAGCTTCGAAGCCCTCGGTGTGCGCCTCGATGTAGGCACGATCTTCGAGCCCCTCTTCGAGGATCACGTGCATGAGCGCGTTGTAGAACGCGACGTCGGTTCCGGGTTTGATGTTGCAGAATCGATGCGCGTGGTCGACGATCTCGCTGCGCCGCGGATCGACGACGATGAGCTTGGTGCCGCGCTTGGCGGCTTCCTTGAAGAACGTCGCCGCGACGGGGTGGTTCGCCGTCGTGTTCGTTCCCGTGAGCAGCGCCACGTCGGCGTTCTTGATGTCGCCATACGTCGTCGTCACGGCGCCGCTGCCGATCCCTTCGAGCAGCGCCGCAACGCTCGATGCGTGGCACAGGCGCGTGCAGTGGTCGACGTTGTTGGTGCCGAAGCCGGCGCGCACGAGCTTCTGGAAGAGATAGGCCTCTTCGTTCGAGCACTTCGCGCTGCCGAAGCCCGCGAGCGCCTGCGGACCCGTCGTGTCGCGAATCTCGGAGAGCTTGCGCGCCGCGAAATCGAGCGCTTCGTCCCAGGTCGCTTCGCGGAACGCGGGCATCACCTCGTCGTAGTCGACGACGCCACCGGGCTTGCGGCCGCCCTTGCGTCCGTTGCCGCGCTCGCCCTTGACGTCGCGGGAGAGGGCCCCCTTCGGGTAGGCGTCGTCGCGACGGATGAGGGGCACCGTGAGTCGCTGCGGATGCAGCGCGTAGTCCCACCCGTAGCGGCCCTTCACGCAGAGGCGCGAGTGGTTGCCGGGGCTTTCGCGCCCTTCGGCGAAGACGATCTTTCCCGAGTCGTCGTCGACGTGGTACGTGAGCGCGCATCCGACGCCGCAATACGGGCACACCGAATCGACGGGGCGTAGCGTGTCGCGCGGCCGCAGCGGCTCGGTGAGCGGCTTGTTCACGAGCGCGCCCGTCGGGCACGCCGCAACGCATTCGCCGCACGAGACGCACGTGCTGTCGCCCATCGGATTGTCGAGGTCGAACGCGATGCGGGTGGTGTAGCCCTTGCCGGTGCGGCCGATGACTTCGTTGTTCTGCAGATCGTCGCACGCGCGGATGCAGCGGTCGCAGAGGATGCACGCCTGGTGATCGACGGCGATCACGGGCGAACTCGCGTCCTCCGGTCGCCCGTTGCGGGGGGTGAACCGAGTGCGGTCGGCGTCCTGCTCGCGTGCAAGGGCGAGCAGCGCGTTGTCGGCCGTCGTCGTCTCCTTGGGATCGTCCTCGGGCTGGTCCGCGAGAAGGAGCTCGGTGAGCGTCGTGCGGCAGCGATCGATGAGCTCGTTCGAGGTCGTGACGGTCATGCCGTCCTCGCACGGGCGCACACACGACGCCGCGAGCACGCGGGCACCGACGTCGACGACGCACATCCGACACACGCCGACGGGTCGCAGCTTCGGATCGTGGCAGAGCGCGGGGATCTCGATCCCGAGCGTGCGTGCCGCGTCCCAGATCGTCGTGCCTTCGGGCACCGTGACGGATTGGCCGTCGATGGTCAGCGTGACGGTCCGGGTCGAGCGGTCGACGTTGCGGTCGGTTCCGGTGTGCGGGGCGTTCGGCGTCGTGGTCATGCGGTTCCTCGAGGGACGATCGGTTGCGGCAGGTCGAGCCGAGCGACGACGTCGTCGGGCAGCGTCCCGTCCGCGTTCCATCCACGGGTCAGGTTATACGCGCGGATCATCGCC
The DNA here is from genome assembly GCA_030433195.1 of bacterium. GTDB lineage: Bacteria > Planctomycetota > JACOTG01 > JACOTG01 > JAUIME01 > JAUIME01. The sequence goes on along the minus strand of JAUIME010000365.1, from coordinate 1,445 downwards.
TGCAAGCGTTCGCGCGGGAGACGGGCGCCGCGAGAGGCACCGCTCTCGAGCGGCTCGCGCAGCATGCGCGCGGGGAGCGTGTCGTCCTCGGGGAGCCATCCCTCGCGCACGTTGAACGCCTTCTTGAGGTCGACGATACGGGCCACCGTGCTCCGCAGCGCGTCGGCGTCGAGTCCGAAGCCCGTGACGGCGTCGAGAAGTTCGGCGGATTCGACGAAGAGGTCGTCGAACACGCCGCGCAGGAACTTGCACAGGATCAGCGAGTCGAGCAGCGCCGCGCGGTCCTCGCTCGCGACGGCGGCGCGTGCCGAGCGCTCGTCGCCGTGGAAGCGGTCAACCTCGGCCGAAAAGTCGGCCTCGTAGGCACCGCTCTTGTTGTGGTCCGCGCCGCGCGTGCCGACGGCAAAGCCGAGCGCCATGGACTGGAGCGCGCGAGGCTCGTAGCCGGGGAGCTCGAGGCCTTTGACTTGGGGTGCGAAGTCGATCGTGTCGTGGCCGATCGCGAGCGCGAGCCGGCGTGATCCTTCGGCGAGGCGATCGCCGAGGCCGCGGCGCGCGGCGATCGCGTCGAGCGCGTCGAGCAATCCTCGGCCGTCGCCGAACGTCGGGGCATCGGGCAAGAGCCCTCGTTCGCGGCACTCCATCGCGAACGCGACGGTGCCCCCCGCCGAGACCGTATCGAGTCCGTATTCGTCGCAGCGACGCGACGCTTCGAGCACGGTGTCGGCGTCGCCGATGCCGCACAGCGGGCCGAGCGCAAAGAGGTTCTCGTATTCGAGTCGCGTCTCGCGTCCCGCGTCGGTCGTGAACACGTGTTCGCAGCCGATCGTGCAGCGCGCGCACGAGCGCCGCATCTTGCGTCGTCCGTCGGCGGCGAGGGTTTCGGGCGCGAGTGCGGCGGCGTTCTCGAACGTCGACTCACGGAAGTTGCGCGTCGGCAGCACCGCCATGCGATCGAACGCAGCGAGGTTCGCGACGGTGCCGAGTTCGCGGTACTTGGCCGTGCCGGGCCCGAGCGAGCGTCGCGACAGGTCGATCGCGAGCGCGCGCACCCGTGCGGGGTCGGCGATCGGAGTGGGGCGGTCGCCGCGAACGACGATCGCTTTCAAGTTCTTCGCACCGAGTACCGCCCCGAGTCCGCCGCGTCCCGCATGCCGGCCTTCGTTCGAGATCGTCGCGTAGCGAACGCCGCGCTCGCCGGCGACGCCGATGGCGGCGACGCTCCCGAGCGATGCGAGGGATCCTTCGCAAGCCTCCGGGCTCTGCCCCCACAGATCGGTCGGTCGCACCTCGTCGTTCACGAGGATCGACGGCTCGGTGGCGCGCCCCCGGATCACGATCGCGTCGACCCCGAGGGCTTTCCCGTCGAGCGCGAATCGCGAGCTCGACAAGGCGTCGCACAGCATCCCGGTGAGCGGGGACTTGGCGACCACGGCGAACTTTGC
>JAUIME010001004.1 GCA_030433195.1 bacterium | reverse complement strand
GAGCGATTCGTCCACGACGAGCCGGCGTGCGAGACGACGCACGAAGTCGCGATGCTCGAGCAACGCTTCGGGTGGCATCGGCGGTCGTGATTTCATGAGTCTTCGTCGGTTTCTGGAATCGAAGCCGAGCCGAGAAGCTCGAGGTACCGTCCCGTTCGATCGGGGAGCCGGGACATGTCGTTGGCGCAAGCATGGTCGAGCAGCTTCCCGTCGGGCGAGTACACCTGGCTGTCCACGGGATACAGGTAGCTCGACTCGGCGAGTGCGGCCATCTTGCGAACGGCTTCGTCTTCGGCTTCGGCTGCGAGAGGGGCGAGATCCTTGGCGACGATCCAGGTGTTCACGAATTGTTCCTCGAGTACCGTCATGACGCGCTTGTCGGAGAGCGGACCCGCTCTCAGTCCTTTGCCGCTGCCTCAGCACGCGGCATCATCGAGGGTTCCGAAGAGCACGATGACGTGAAGCGGCTTGCCTTGCTCGCGCGATGCGAGGACGGCCTCGTCGAACGGCATCCAGTCGACCGACGCGAATGCGTAGAACTCGCGAAGCAGTTTCAGGCGAGCGTCCGCCAACGAGATGGATTCGATCCACTCGATGTTCTCGGGAGCCGTCCCCGCCGTCAAGGACATGCGCGGAACCCACCCGATATCGGCGGCTTGGATCGTGCGCGGGTGCTTCTCGCCGGCGACTCGCATTTCTTTCGGGCAGTTCACGTCGACGTTCGGGTTTCGGTCGGGGAGCTCGATCGTGACCGCGACGAGCTCGTGCGCGATGCGGTCGATCCACCAATGTCCCTCGAACTGAGCCGGCCGGTAGAGGACTTCGCCTCCGAGGTGGAACTTGGCGTGGGATCGAGTGACGACGTAGGCATGGCGGTCGTCGAGCGCCACGAGGCACCCGAACGTTCCGGAGGATTCGAAGGGGAACGGGTCGACCGCTGCGCTCGCACTCGGATCGAACTGACGCAGCATCGGGATCACGGCGCGTCGGTCGATCGGCCACACGTCCCCGACCCGCACGGCCTCGTCCGGCAGGAAGGCCGCCGCGATCGAGATCTCGTGAGACGCGAC
>JAUIME010000364.1 GCA_030433195.1 bacterium | reverse complement strand
GCTGCTGCTGGTAACAGATGCGTCGATCGCAGCCGGCGCCTCATGAATAGTCCGGGCTAACGCCCGACGGGTCGGCGAGCGGGCGCGCGATGCGTTTCATGACGATGCGAGGTTGAGGCGGTCGCACGGCGTTGGTATCTTTCGCGCTTCAACGACCCAGGGAGGGAATCGTTCATGGCGCACGGCCATCGAACCCCCGCGCGGATCGTGGGCGCGATCGCGGCGGGGTTTTTGGCGGCAGGAGTCGTGGTCGTCGGATCGGGGATGATCCGTTCGTCGCACGGGCTCCCGATCATTCCAGAGGCGGTCGCGAGTGAAGCCTCGCTCGCGCGGGGCATCGAGGGCGTGCTCGCCGATCCGCTGCTCGAAGGCGTGACGGTCGCCGTCCACGTCGAAGAGCTCGGCACCGGACGCGTGCTGTTCTCGCGGCGTTCCGACAAGCCGCTAACGCCCGGGTCGAACATGAAGCTGCTGACGACCGCAGCGGCGCTCGATTCGCTCGGCTCCGACTTCCGCTTCCGAACGTCGGTACGCACCGACGCCCGGCTGAAGGACGGCGTCCTTAGCGGCGACCTCGTGCTTGTCGGCGGGGGCGATCCGACGATCTCCAACGTGTTCCACGAGCGCGCGACCGACGTGCTCGAGAGCCTCGCGAGCCAGATCTACGCGGCCGGAGTGCGACAGGTCGCGGGAGACCTCGTCGTCGACGCTTCGTTCTTCGACGCCGAGATCCACCACCCGACGTGGCCGACGAATCAGTTGCACCTTCGCTATTGCGCGCCGGTCTCGGCGATCGCGCTCAACGACAACTGCGTCGACTTCGAGATCTCGCCGGGTTCGCGGCCCGGCGCGCGCGCGATCGTCTCTTCGCATCCTTTCACGCGCGGGTTTCCCGTCATCAACGAGGTCCGTACGCGCGCGGCGTCGCGGCCTCCGATCTCCACGATCGACGTGCAGTGGCGTACGAATCCGTCGCGCTTCGTGGTCCGCGGCGAGATCTCGCACAATGCCGGAACGACCGAGGTTCAGGCTCCGATCCGCGAGCCCGTCGCGTTCGCCGCGTCCGTGTTTCGCGACACGCTCGAACGTCGGGGCGTCCGTGTGGCGGGGACCGTTCGCTGTCTCGATGCGACGATCGAGAAGGCCCCGCGACCGATCGAGCTGCAGCGCGTCGGCGGGGCGCTGCGGTCGTATCCGCTCGCGATCCGCTATCCCGAAGACCGCTTCCGGAGGCTCGCCACCGAGACGTCTCCGCTCGTCGACGCGATCCGCATGACGAACGAAGAGAGCCGAAACTTCTGCGCCGAGCAGATCCTCAAGACGCTCGGACGGGTGCGGGGCGGCGAGGGTTCGTTCGACGCCGGGGCCGGGGTGGTCGGCGACTACCTCGAGACGATCGGCATCGACACCGCGGGCTTCGTGATCGAGGACGGCTCGGGCCTCTCGCGAGGAAACCGGGTGTCGGCGCGGGCGTTCGTGCGGCTGTTGCAGCACATGCTCACCTCCGAGGACGAGGCGACGCGGCGTGTGTTCTTCACGTCTCTGCCCGTGTCGGGCATGCGCGGAAGCCTCGAGAAGCGGCTGCGCGGCAACGCGCACCGCGGGCGGGTCGCGGCGAAGACGGGGTACGTCTCGCGCGCGAGCGCGCTTTCGGGGTATGCGCAGACCGAGTCGGGCCGCACGCTCGTTTTCTCGATCCTCATGAACGGCTTTCGACCGCCGAAGAGCAACCGTCAGATGAAGGCGCTGCAAGATCGCATCGCTGCGGTTCTCGTGGATCGAGGTTGATGCTTCGCGCAGCGCTCGACGCGGCCGTGGGCATCGCGCGAGAAGCCGGCGACCTCCTGATGCGGCATCGTTCGCACATGGACGAGCTCGTCGTCGATCGCAAGGGGCGCATCGACCTCGTGACGACGGCCGACCGCGAGAGCGAAACGCTCGTTCGCGAGCGACTCGCGGATGCGTTCCCAGACCACGACGTGCACGGCGAGGAGTTCGGCGATTCGAGCCGCGGAGCCGACTATCGGTGGATCGTCGATCCGCTCGACGGCACGACGAACTTCGTGCACGGCCACCCGATGTTCGTCGTCGCGATCGGACTGTTGCACCACGGTGATCCGGTCGTCGGAGTCGTTCATGCGCCGGCCTTGCGCGAGACGTTCACGGCCGCTCGCGGCGAGGGCGCGTGTCTCGACGGTCGCCCGATGCGGGTTTCGACCACCACGAAGCTCGAAGAAGCCATGGTGGCCACGGGCTTCCCGTATCGCCGCGCCGAGCGCGCGGACAACAACCTCGGCAACTTCGGCCGCATCGCGCTCGACGTGCGGGGCATCCGGCGGGGCGGATCGGCGGCGCTCGACCTCGCGTACGTCGCGTGTGGGCGCTTCGACGCGTTTTGGGAGCTCCATCTCGAACCCTGGGACGTGGCGGCGGGCGCGTGCTTGGTCCGCGAGGCAGGCGGACGCGTGACCGACGCGCTCGGCGGCAACGACTGGCTCACGGGCGGCCACATCGTCGCGAGCAACGCGGGGCCGTTACACGAGGTGGTACGCGGACGGCTCGATGCGCCCGAGGCGAGGGCCTGAGACGATCCTCGGGGATCGCGAATCTGTCCTAACGCCTTGGGGGCGTGCGTCTAGCGCTTCGTCATCTAGGCTTCGCCCGCCTCGGCGTGTAGAATCTGGGGTTTTGCACTCGCCGATTCGACATTCGCGAGGCGCCCCGTTTCGAACGGCGGATCGGCCGCCCGGAGCGCTATCGGGATCCCCGGTCGGCACGGAGACCGATCGATGTCCACCGGTACGATCCGCGTTCGCGGAGCCGTCGAGCACAACCTGAAGGGAGTCGACGTCGACATCCCGCGCGACGCGCTGACCACGGTCACCGGCGTGTCGGGCTCGGGCAAGTCGTCGCTCGCCTTCGATACGATCTTCCGCGAGGGGCAGCGACGATTCCTCGAGTCCCTCTCGTCGTACGCGCGGCAGTTCCTCGGGCAGATGGAGAAGCCGCGCGTCGACCACGTCGAGGGGCTTTCGCCAACCGTCGCGATCGACCAGAAGGGGCTCACGAGAAACCCGCGCTCGACGGTCGGCACGATCACCGAGATCTACGATTTCTTGCGGCTCCTCTACGCGCGCCTCGGCACGCCGCACGATCCCGAGACCGGCGAAGCGCTGCGTTCGCAGACGCCCGACCAGATCACCGACGCGATCCTCGACAAGTTCGAAGGCGAGGCGGCGATCCTGCTCGCGCCGCTCGTGAAGGATCGCAAGGGCGAGTACCGCAAGGAGCTCGAAGACCTGCGGCTGCGCGGCTTCGTGCGCGCGCGTATCGACGGCGAGGTGCGGCGGCTCGAAGAGGTCGAGCGCCTCGAGCGCTACAAGCGACACTCCATCGAGATTCTCGTCGACCGCATCCGGATCACGCGCGAGAAGCGCGGTCGGCTGTCGGAGTCGGTCGAGTTGGCGCTCCGCGAAGGCGGCGGTGCGATGCAGGTTCTCGTCGACGACAAGGTCCATGCCTACGCGACGGCGTTGTCGAACGCGGCGACCGGCTTCGTCGTCCCCGAGCTCGAGCCTCGGCTGTTCTCGTTCAACTCGCCGCATGGCCAGTGTCCCGAGTGCGAGGGACTCGGCTGGATCGATCGCATCGACCCCAAGCGTGTCGTCGCCGACCCGGAGCTCTCGCTCGCCCAGGGAGCGATCACCCCGCTCGGGGATGCGATGCGGATCCCGTACATCGGTTTCGATCGCGCGAAGCTGCGCAAAGCGGCGACCGACCTCGGCGTCTCGATGCAGGATCCGTGGAAGAGCATCGCGCCGAAGCTCCGCAAGAAACTCCTCTTCGGCGACGAAGCCGCCGCTGCGCAGCCGAAGAAGAAGGGGCGGGGGCGTCGCAAGAAGCCGTTTCGCGGCATCGTACCGCTGCTCGATTGGGTGTACCGCGCCACCAAGCACCCGCAGCTCGCGCCTTTCGCCCGAAGCGGTCCGTGTACGGCTTGCAACGGGACGCGACTCCAACCCGTCGCGCGCGCGGTCACGTTCCTCGATCGGCGGCTCCCCGACATCGTCGCGCTCACGGTCGGCGACGCGGCCGAGTGGTTCGACGCGATCGATCTCGACGGCTCCGCGCGGACGATCGGCGAGCCGATCGTCAAGGAGATCCGCCATCGGCTGCGCTTCCTCGGCGACGTCGGTCTCGCTTACCTCACGCTCGATCGGCCGTCGTCGACGCTCTCGGGCGGAGAGTCGCAGCGAATTCGTCTGGCGAGTCAAGTCGGTGCCGGCTTGCGCGGCGTGTTGTACGTGCTCGACGAGCCGTCGATCGGCCTGCACGCGCGCGACAACAAGCGGTTGCTGACGACCCTCGCGCGTCTTCGCGATCACGGCAACACGGTCCTCGTCGTCGAACATGACGAAGAGACGATGGTGGGTTCGGATCACGTGCTCGACCTCGGCCCCGGTGCGGGTGCCGAGGGTGGCGAAGTCGTGGCCGAAGGGACGGTGCACGACCTGATCGCTTCGAAGCGTTCGCTCACCGGGGCGTACCTTCGCCACGAGCGCACGATCGATGCGCCGAAAGAACGGCGCGCGCCGGAGCAGGGGCACATCCGGATTCGCGGCGCGCGCCACAACAACCTGCGCGACGTCGAAGCCGCGGTCCCGCTCGGCCTGTTCACGTGCGTGACCGGGGTGTCCGGATCGGGCAAGAGTTCGCTCGTGCACGGGATTCTCGTCCCCGCGGCGCGGGCGGCACTTCATCGCGCGCAAGACACGCCCGGCGACCACGACGCCATCGAAGGGCTCGACGCGCTCGACAAGATCATCGAGATCGACCAGAGTCCGATCGGCCGCACGCCGCGTTCGAACCCCGCGACCTACACCAAGCTGTTCGACGAGGTGCGGCGGCTGTTCGCGTCGACGCCCGAGGCGCAGGTGCGCGGATACCGTCCGGGCCGGTTCAGCTTCAACGTCGCGGGCGGTCGCTGCGAGGAGTGTGGCGGCGCCGGCGTGCAAGAGATCGAGATGCAGTTCCTCGCCAACGTCGAGGTGCCGTGTCCGGAATGCGAGGGCCGGCGCTTCAACGACGAAACGCTCGAGGTGCGCTTCAAGGGGCACACGATCACCGAGGTGCTCGATCTGCCGATCGTCGAAGCGCACGCGTTGTTCGCGAGCTTCCCGAAGATCGAACGATCGCTGCGGACTCTGCTCGACGTCGGGCTCGGATACATGAAGCTCGGGCAACCGTCGACGACGCTTTCGGGAGGCGAGGCGCAGCGCGTCAAGCTCGCGTCCGAACTCGCCAAGCCGCCTACGGGACGGACGCTCTACGTTCTCGACGAACCGACGACGGGTCTTCACTTCGAGGACATCCGCAAGCTCGTCGGCGCGCTGCAGCGTCTCGTCGATCGCGGCAACACGGTCCTCGTGATCGAGCACAACCTCGACGTCGTGAAGACCGCGGATTGGATCCTCGACCTCGGGCCCGAGGGGGGCAAGGAAGGCGGCACCCTCGTCGCCGACGGGCCGCCCGAAGTCGTCGCCCGAACGAAGGGATCGCACACGGGAACGGCTTTGCGCGCGCACGCACGCGGCACCACCGCGAAGAAGAAAGCGCGACGGCGTGCGGTGACGAACGAAACCGGGATCCGCATCGTGGGCGCGCGTACGCACAACCTCGATGGTGTCGACGTGAAGATTCCGGACGGGAAGATGACCGTCATCACGGGCGTCTCGGGATCCGGCAAGTCGTCGCT
>JAUIME010000363.1 GCA_030433195.1 bacterium | reverse complement strand
CCGCGGGCTCGCACTCACGAGCCACGATCCGCGCACGGGCGTCGACTACATGCTCGAACTCATGGAGCGGGCCGAGCACGAGCTCGATCCCGACGACGATGCCATCATGGCGGCGCGAAACAACATGGCCGCGGCGCTCGCGCATCTCGAACGCTTCGAAGACGCCGAGCCGCACCTGAAGATCACCTACGAGTGGAACCTCCGCACGAAGGGCGAGCGGGATCCGGCGACCCTCGCGGCGATGATGAGCTACGCTCACGTCAAGAGCCGGATGGGCCGCGCCGACGAAGCGCTCTCCTTGCTCGAGCGCGCGTACGCACTCCACGTCGAGGTGTTCGGCGAGGGCCATCCCTACACGATCGCGAACGCGGCGACCCTCGCCTTCGCGCGCTCCAAGACCGGTCGCGCCGACGAGGGAATCGAACTTCTCGAAGCCGCGATCGAAACCGGTCTCGTCGAGCTCCGCCCCGACCATCCGTCCATCCTGACTGCGCTCCATACCCAAGGGGACATCCTCATGGAGTTGGGTCGGGCGCACGACGCGATCCCCGTGCTCGAACGTGTCTGCCGGTCCCTCCGCGAACACGTGGGACCCGCGCAGATCGGAACGTGGAATGCGGTGACCGAGCTCGCCGACGCCTATCTGAGCTTGGGGCGATTCGAGGACGCCGAACGCGAACTCGCCAGCATCTACGATCACGTCGTCCGACTCGCGGCCGACGGAGATGTCGCGTTTCGCGTCGGCCTGCGGCGCGGCAAAGCGCTCATCGGACTCGATCGCTTCGACGAGGCGGAAGGCATCCTCATCCGAGCGTACGACAGCGCCGCGAAGAAGTACCCCGGCCATCCCGGACTCAGCCAGTACGCGGGCCCCCTTCACGAACTCTACGAGCGATGGCAAGCGGCGGACCCCGCAACCGATCGCACCGAGTCGATCGAAACATGGCGACACCGCACGTACGGCCGCTGAGCTACATCCACCACGCGATGTGCAAGAAAGTGTCCCGGAACAGGGCCCCGAGTACGAACCCCGAGGCAGCGCCGGCTGCCACGAAGCCTGAGTGACCGGCACTCATGACGTAGGCGAGGACTCCGAACACAAAGGCACCGATCACCCCCCAAAGCCCTCTCGATAGGATCTCGTTTCTCGAATCCCGTTCGCTCATCATCGACCTCCCGATCCTCGAATCGTCGAGCGACCCATCGCGCTCGACACGTCGAAGCGGTAGCCTGAGGATCCACGAATATTCGCGAGATCCCGTCGAAAGAGGATGTCATCATGAGCGAATCGACCGTCAAGACGATCCGGAGCGAGCTACGGACGCTTCTCAGGTGGTTCCCGGGCCCCGGCGTCCTCTCGTGGGTCCAAGTCCTGATCGTCCCTGCGCTGCTCGCGTTCGCGTATCACCAACTCTTCACGGTGGTGCTCTCGGCCCAGTGGGAGCCCGAAGGAATCCCGCCTCGGTCCGACGGCCTGTTCGCGTCGATGGTCGTCGTCGCCCTCCCGGTCCCGTGGATGCTCTACATTGGTGCCTTCACGTTGCTCGCCCGAGGCTATCGCTCGCGCCCCGACTCCGCACCCGACACGATCGCCCTCCTCGGTTCGTCGTGGATCTACGCCATCCTCGTAAGCAGCGGTTTCGTCGTCGTCGCCTGTCTCCATACGCTGCTCCACGGCGTCGCCATCGACGGCGAGTCGATCCTCTACGTCGCAGCCGCGGTCGTTGCGGGAGCCGGTGAGCTCGCGATCGTACTCGCGATCCTCGCGCTGGCGGTGCGCTACGTTCCCTTCCTCTTGCCGGCTCTCGCCGTCGGGGTCGTCGTCTACGCGCACATGCTCCCGGTGTACTACGCACGCGAGATGATCGAACTGAGCGAGATCGAAGCCGCACGGACGTTCTTCACGATCGCCCCGCTGGCCGAGGTCATCGATGCGTTCCGCGACGCCTTGTTGCGCAACGCCCCCATCACGAACCTGCTCACCGCGCCGCGCATTCTGTTACCGATCGCAGGCTACGGTGGGATGCTGCTGGCCATCCGCTACGCATCGCGGTCTCGCCTCAGCGCGTGAATCGCGACGATCACCGCATCACTCTACGCGCGAACCGAGTTCACTCGAGCTCGTGGAGCCACACCGTCGCCGTTTCGCCAGCACGAATCGTCGCAATCGCGAACGCCCTGCCGAGCTCCGAGTGACGCACCGTGATCGCGTAGTCACCGTCTGGCAGGCCATGCGGGAACCGGTTCCGACCTCGAAAGACACCGCGCGACTGGAAGCGAGCGTCGTCGCATACCACGTGGATCTCGGTTCCCGACGTATCCCGTTTGTCGGGTGCATCGTATCGGGATCGTTCGTCATCGAACTCCTCGCGTGACGCCAGACGATCGTCGTACACGACCACGACCAACTCCCCCCCGACACGAACTTCGAGATCGAGCTCGTGGCGCTCGACAGCGGGGATCTCCACCTGCTCCGTCATCAACACAAACGGCGTCCCCACCGAGCCGAGCCTCGACGACACCGTGTAGCGCCCGGGCACGAGTTCATCGAACGAGAACCGTCCACTCGCGTCCACCGAACAGAACGAAGAATCGCCGAAGTCCAAAGGCTCGATCTCGACGCGGATCCCCGCGAAATCGACGTTCGTTTCTCGAGGAACGTCGCCAACGATGACGAGGCGCCCGCTCCATCGTGTCGTCGGAGCAGGCCCGAGCCGTAGACCCTCGAGATCCTCGCCCTCGATTACCTCGACACGACGATACGACACGACGCGCCCGTCGCAGGACGCCACGATGCGATAGCGACCGGCTTTGACATCGTCGAACACGAACGACGCTCCGAGTGCAGCCGGCGCGACGACCGAGTTCTTCTTCTCGAGCGAGTACAAGAAGACGGACTCGGGAACGATGCGCGCGCCATCAACTCCGACCACATACCCCGAGACTCGCTGCAACGGTCCCGACGGCTCGATATCGCATCGAATGACCAGCGGCTCGCTCGCATCCTCGACGACCCTCGTGATGCGCTCGACGCCGCCGTCGTATGCCACTCGAACCTCCAACGTGTACGGGCCCTCCGGCAGCCTGTCGAACCGGAACGTGCCATCGTAGTGTGTCGTGCATGAACCCATGTAGCGGGCCTGCGCCGGGCGGCCACCGATTGGCAGCTCGTCATCGGCAAAGGCTCCGACGAACGCGTTGAGGTACGCGGACAGGGGTTCCCCCTTCGCACCGACGACGCGGCCCTCGAGCACGCACTCTTTCGTGAGCGTAACGACGAACGGATCCGGCACGACATCGAGAGCTTCGCTGAACGTCGCATACCCCGGCGCCGTCACGCGAATCGGCCGATCTTCGTGATGCTCGTAATGATGGAGCGTCGCCACGCCCGCGGCATTCGTGACGTCGTAGGGTCGAACTTGCGCCAGGAGCACTCTCGCGCCGGCAATCGGGACGCCGGCTCGGTCGCGAACGAGCACGCGTCGTACGCGATCCGGTGTCGTGAATACGAGCTCGATGTCGTCGACGAATCCCGATTCCGGCACGACGACGTGCGCCGTCGCCCCGATCCACGTTCGGCCCTTGACGACGAGTTCCGTCTGCCCGTCGTCGGGACGGGGCTGCGGCGGCATCTCGAATCGGCCGTCCGCTGCAGTCACCGCCGTGTAGCGTTTCGCAAGCGCCATCGGTAGCGCCCCGCCAAGCTGGTGATCGTGACCGTACTCCACACGAACCCCGTCGACCGGGAACCCATCGGCGTTTACGACGCGACCGAGAAGCCGCATCTTCGGCCGCACGACCAGGGAGACGGGTCCTTCTTCCACCGGAGCCTCGGTGCCGCAGGCATAGCCGATTGCATCGGACGATTCGGCGAGAACGAACCAGGGCTCCCGCGCAGGTTGCACACCGAGGGTCGCGTCACCAGATGCGTCGCTCGTGGTCGAACCGAGCGGTAGGCTGCGTACCGCGCTCCGAAACGGAGTGTAGCGAGGATCGAAGCTCTCAGGGTCCTTTCCGCTCCACCCGATGACGTGCGCATCGGCGACGGGAGCTCCGGCCTCGTCTCGGACGCGGACGACGAGCGGCTGACCACGCTCGAGTCGCACGGGCGTCGGACGATTCGCATTTGCCACTCTCGTGAGCATCGACTTCCACTCCACGCGCGCTGGTCGATAGCCCGCCTTTCGAAACACGATCGTGGTCCCTGTTCCCGCATCGACACGCCCGGGGTCCGGGATCACGACCCGGCCGAGCGCATCGGAAACCGCCTCGCTCGTGACTCGCTCGTCGTTCACGAGGGCGGCAGCCATCGCAGACACGTCGGCCAACAACTCGTCGGTCTCCACATCCCGGACGACGAACGTGGCGGCGTACTCGGGGTCGGGATCGACAACAGAACGCTCGGACTCGGGCGGCGGAAGCTCCGCGCTCGACCTCCCCTGCCCTCGTGTCTTCGCTTGCCAGGTCGGCAGGTCGCCCTCCGAAGATTGAGCTGCCATCGGCAGGCCGCCGGTCGCCGCGGGGCCGGGATCGGACGCACGCGGCTTCGTCGCGCGGTAGGTCACGAGCGCGAGCAAGGCGAGCACGATGGTGATTCCTGCAACGGCGACCCCCTTGACCTTCGCAGCGAGCACCGCGCCGCCGGTTCCCAAGCCCGCGTCGAACCGTGAGAGTGGAACGCCAACGACGGGCACGAGCGCGGATCTCCACGCGCGGCCGTCACCGCCGTGAAGGTCGTCGAGCCGCTTCGCGAGCTTCGACCGGCCTCTCTCGATTCGTGTGTGTACCGTGGCGACGGGGACTCCGAGCCGATCGGCGATTCGCCGTGGCGGCAGGTCTTCGAAGTAGCGCAAGAGAATCGCTTCGCGGTAGATCGCATCGAGTCCGAGCACTTCGTCCAGAATACGCCGCTGCTCGGCCGTCCGTGCCACGATGGCGTCCGTCGCCGCGATGCGCTCGGAGCGCGCCGCGGCGCGCTCACGGCGACGCCGACGTCGCTCGCCACGGAGGATCTGACGAGCCGCATTGCGCACGAAGCCCGTAAGACGGCGTGGCGTCGCGATCCAGGCGACCTCGCGCCGTTCGCGAACCGCGGCACCGACGAGCGCATCTTGGACCGCGTCGTCGGCTGCGTGGGTGTCCCCGAGAAGCGCCCGGGCAAGACGGCGGAGCGCGTCATAGTCGATGTCGGCGGATTCGATCGTCATGGTTCTTGGCCTCCTCCCCCCTTCTGTCCGCCGAACCTCGAATCGACTCTCTGTGTTCCTCGAAATTCTCACTCCACCGGAACGCCGCTCGTGAGAAGCGCCAAGATCAAGGGGACCTTCTGCTTCGTCATGACTCAGGACCTCGAGGACGCGATGTCGTATCGGTTGCCGAGCGGGCCTTCCGTGCGCAAGGGCCGCCTGATACCTGTCTACGATATCCGAGCGTTCCGACTCCCGCACGGCGATTCTCGACTCAACAGACCCGTGGCATCGTGCTACGATCTGCGGCCATTGCTAGATGACTACCCTTCCGCTAGAGGAGTTTCACCATGGATCCTTCCAAGAATCGCCCGTCGGCGCGCCGACTCGGAATCGTCACTCTGCACGCCGCGGCGCTCGTCATTGCGCTCGTGGGATGCAAGTCTCTCGACACGGTGACGGGGCACGACCCGCTTCCTTCGTGGAACGACTCGACGTCGCGAGATCAGATCATCGCGTTCGTCGAACGCGTGACCGACAAGGGTTCGGCGGATTACGTGCCGCCGGCCGAGCGCATTGCGG
>JAUIME010000362.1 GCA_030433195.1 bacterium | reverse complement strand
TGGTGCGACGACGAGCCGCTGTCGTTCCACGTGTTGCAACGCCGCATCCAACGCAAGAAGGTCGGCCCGAAGATCCGCGCCGAGGTCCCGGTGCGATTCCTCGCGTACGACCTGCTCGAGCAGGAGGGCGTCGACATTCGCGAGCTGCCGATCGAAGAGCGCCGCGCGCGCCTCGAGCGGATCGTCGCCGCGCTCGACGATGAGTACGTCGCCGTCGCCCCGATCGTCGCGGGCGAGACCTGGACGACGCTCGCCACGCACCGCGACGAAGCCCGCGACCGCGGCGTCGAAGGCCTCATGCTCAAGCGTCGCGGCAGCGCCTACGGCGTCGGCCGAGCGCGTGGCGATTGGTGGAAGTGGAAGGTCGACCCGTACAGTATCGACGCGGTGCTCGTCTACGCGCAGCGCGGCAGCGGCCGCCGCGCCTCGCTCTACACCGACTACACCTTCGCGGTGCGTGACGGCGACGAGCTCGTCCCCGTCGCGAAAGCGTACTCGGGCCTCTCGGCCGCCGAAATCCGCGACGTCGACGCCTTCGTCCGCCGCAACATCACCGAACGCTTCGGCCCCGTGCGCGCCGTCACCCCGGAACTCGTCTTCGAGCTCGAGTTCGAAGGCATCCAACCCTCGACACGCCACAAATCGGGCGTCGCGCTGCGCTTCCCGCGCATGGTCCGCCGCCGCACCGACAAGACCCCGGCCGACGCCGACACGATCGAGACCGTACGCGCGCTGCTGCCGGGCGGTTCGGCGGAAGGCGGTTCCTGAACCGCCCGAGCGCGTCAACCGCGGATCTGGTCGAGGATGTTCGGGTCGCGGATCGTCTCGTCTCGCGCGAGAAGGAGCACCTTCGACATCACCTCGGCCGTCCGCGGATCGTCGTCCGCGAACGGAAGAAACAGGCGTCCTCGGTGCTGCGAGTGGACGGCGACGATCACGAGCGCGTTGCCGTCGAGTACGCGCGTTGCCGCGCTCCCTAGGTGGATGCCGTACGTCGCCAACGAACCGCGCACGATGACGTGGTGCCCCTTCGTCTCGACGTTGTCCAACCGCAGCAAGCGGCACGTCTCGCGGACCAGCGCAGCGCGCATCTCGATCGTCGACGCGGTCGCCTCGGGGTCGACACCGCCTCGGTGCGCGACGCTCACGACGAGGTCGAGGTCGCGCATCGTCTCGCTGAACAGGCGCGGCGGAATCGACTCGAGGTCGAGCGCTTTCCAATCCGCCTTCTCCGTGAAGACGACGGACTCGAGCGTGAGCCCTTCGACGTCCGCGGGCGAGTAGAACGCCTCGTCGAACATGAGTCGCGCGGCGAGGCCCACGTGATGAAACGTCTTGCTGACTCCTTCTTCGGGCTGCACGACCCAACCGCGTGTGCCGAGCAGCTTCAAGGCTTGCCGCGGCTGCACCTGGTGACCGGCGTAGCGCCTCGACTCGCGCTTCGCGTCTTCGCGCTCGTTCGCCGTGAGCGGGTAGAGCTCGCGAAACACCTGCTTGAACGGCTGAATGCGCTCGGCCCGGAAGCACTCGGTCTGCCACGCCGACCACTCGCCCGACTCGAGAAGATCGTAGGCGTGGGCGATCCGCAGGGGTTCGTTCTTTCGAACCGGTTCGAGCTTGCCGCTCGCGTCTCGCAACGCCTTCGCACCCTCCACGAGATACCCCGCGATGTCCTCGCCGATGAACACCAACCGCTCGAGACTCGGCGCGAGGATCGGATGGCGCAAGAGTTCTTGCAGCTCGCTCCCCTCGAACACGTCACCACGGATCATGGCCTCTTCGAGGGCTCCCTTCACACGTGACGCCTGCCTCCGAAGCTCCTTCATGCGCCCCTTCATCTCGACGATGTCGGGGTCCTTCTTCCACTTTGCCGGCAACGCCCTCAGCGAACGGTCTCCCTTCGATCCCGTCTTATGCATCGACAGCGCGGGCTTCCCCTCGTCGTCGATCGAAAGCTGCATCACGAAGTCGTCCTTCGTGCAGCTCACGGGACCGTCGACGAGATCCGCTACCGCCTCGCGCTCCATCGCCCACTGGAATCGCAGGACGTCCTTGTATCCCGCCGTTCTCGCGAGATTCTCGAGGCCGATTTCGACGGCTCTTCCTTCGGTCTGCTGCCGCTGCGAACCGAACTTGCGCGACTCCCGCTTGAAGTCCTGCAACCGTTGGTAGCGCGCGAGCAAATCGCTCTTACGGTTCGAACCCGACGGTAGCGGAACCAACCCGAGCGCTCGCACCGAATCCTGGTGACGCTTGTCGTCGATACGCGCGACGAGCTCCTCGATCGAGACGTCGCCCGTCATCGCCGACGCGAACAACTGCGCGCGTTTGTGCCCCCCGCTCGACGATGCGTACTTGGCCGCCTTGTGGAGCTTTGCGAATCGCTCGGCCCCGAGAGTCTCGTGCGCCTCGCGGAACCAGTCGACATCGACCGCGCCTTCGGCGAGCTCGCTCGGCGTGAGCGGCGTTCGCTCGCTGACCTGCGCCTCCCACGTCTCGCGCAGATCCCAGAGCCGCCAGTTGGAATCCTTCGTGTGCGCCGACATCCACCAGACGGCGCTCTCGAGTCCCGGCCACTCGAGCACCGCGTTGACGTGCGCGACCCACTGCGGCGCATACGCCGCAAGCTCGACGAGTCGCGTCTCGCGCACCTTCGCCGACACCGCCCACTGGGCGAACGCCGCAGGCGTGTCTTCTTTCCGCGGACCGCTCCTCGCAACGAGCTTGCTCAGCGTGTCCTTGCGAGAGACGTCGGTATCCGACCAACTACGGGAACGACTGAACGGCGTCTTTCCCAGTGACGTCATCGCTTTCGTCACGGTTTCGAGCCCGCCCGCGTATCGTAAAGACCCGACCAAGCGGGAAGCTTCGGTAGGAAGATCGCCACGACGACATTCGACCTCGACGATCCTCCGGCGGCAGCGCTCGACGACGTCGATAAGCTCGGGAAGGTCCGCGATGTCTTCGTCGGGCTTTCGATGTGACAGTGCCCCGAGCCAGTGGCCACTCAGAACGTCGCTGCATCGACCGACCAAGTGATCGATGAACTCCGCCTCGCCGTGCGAGCCGAGCCGACCGGACCGGTAGATCCGAAAGAAGCTGTCTCTCCCCGTTCTGATCCTGTGCGTGGCGGCAGACTGCGCTTCGATCCACCTCAGTAAGCCATAGTCCAGCCAACGCACCTCGTCGAGGTCTTCGGCGGGATCATAGAGCCAAGCCGTTTGCAATCGACGTCGCCAGACTTCGAGGCCGTCGAGCTTCGCCTCGTGAGGCTTCACGGGAGCCCCGGCACGTCGCCAGGTGACATTTCGTGTGGATCTCATCGCCTCGAGGTCCTCGTCGGTGAGGGATGCGACGATGTTCCGCCCCGCGTCGACACAGAACCGGGCGGCTCCCACAGGTCTCGACCAGCGCAGACTCCACGCCAGGACCAGATTCAGGCGGCCAATGCCCGCATTCGTACCTCCCGTCTCCGTCAGTCGACGACAGGCCTTGCTTCTTTCCGTGAAGCCCACAAACGGGATCGCGATCGCTCGAATGAGCTCCAGCCCGTCCGCGTCTCGCAGATCGTCGCCTCGACTCGATTCCCAACGCTTCCACGTATCCGCGAACGGGAGATTCGATTCCGGCTCCTCTTCATCCTTCCAATCGTAGGGTTGCGGCAACGGCGCGTAAGAGTCGAGGAACATTTTCCGCTCCCCGCTCTTCAACTCGATCTCACACTCCGCGTGCTCCAGAATCAACTCGGTGAGTGACTCGATGCATCGTCGCGATGCTTCCGTCTCCAGCTCGATTGTGCAGGGACTCGGCTCTTGCCAATCCGGCAGGTCGTCGAGCGAAATCAATCCGAGCGCCACAGACGATTCGCCACCAGATGTTTCGCTCTCGCGCTCGAAGATCGCCGCAAGCTGAGTCCGCTCTTCTGCGGAGAGTTCCGTGTTCTCGTCACGATAGGCGCTCGCGAGCGACATCGCCCGATCGGCATCGCGATCAGCCTCGACCGCATCCCGTAGCAATTCGAGACCGGCGAGGCGACGACTCGCGGACTTCTCGCGCAACAGTCGTTCGGCCATGGCGACGTAGGCCGCATCGGGCAGGGCTCGCAGCCGCGCGATGATGCAGTGCCGCAGATCGCCGGCCTTCCGTCCGAGCAGCGACCGGTACCGTTCGACCTCGTCCGACTCGATCGGGGTCGCCTCGAGCGCGGCGAACGCGACGCCGCGAACGGCCCCGGAGGGGTCGCCGACGAGCTCGAGGACAGCCTCTCTTTCGTCGCCTTCGAGGCGCTTGGGGTTCTTCGGTTCGGACGACCATCGGCCCGGCAGCCCGGCGAGATTTCGCACGTAGGCCTCGCGACCGTCAGGGTCGAGGTCCGACACGTACCGGAGCACTCGCTCGGCTGGGAGCGTGCCACGATTCGCGACCATGGCCGCGGCGACCTGAGGTCGTTCGAGGGTCAGGTCCCACCACGGCCATACGAGACTGCCGAGCGGGTTCGACCGCTTCTTGCCGGCGCGCGCCAAGAGCGCTTCGAGAGCCGAGAACAGCGACTCGGTGTCGACGGTGTGCGTCATGTTTTGTTGAAAGGCGTGAAGCGCACGCACGGCGACTCGCAGGTCGACATCGCCGAGACTTGCGACGAGCGGCAGGCGCGCGGGCTTCCACCACGATTGAACGAGCAGGTGGGTCGCGATGAAGCGCTTCTCGACCGAGGCGTCTTCGAGCATCCGAGCGGCCGGCTCGACGACCGTTTCGACGTCGTTGAACGCCATCGCCCACAGAGCGAGGTAGGCGACTTCGGCATCGTCTTGTTCGAGCGCGGCCGCACGGGTGGCCGGATCGTCGAGGAAGCCCAGGACGGTCTGGAGTACGTCGTTCACCTTCATGCGGCTCGAACCGTCCCACTGGAAGCCGAACCAGACGTCGAAGGCGCGCACGACCGACGAAAACCGCGCGAGGTTCTCGTCGAGGATCAAGCGGAGCATGCGCCGAAACGCTTCGGGATGCGATTCGTCCACTGCTTCGAGAATGACCTGACGCAACCCCTCTTGGCGTTGGGCAGCGAGGAGCAGGTTCTCGTTGAACTCCCAGGCGTCGGGGCGACTGCAGGCCATGAGCGCTTGCGTCACGTGGCGCCCCATCTTCGCGGTCTCGTGCTCGCCGCTCGCGGTCGCGCGGAGGATCTCGAAGACCTCGTCGGACTGCGGGCCGCCCGCATCGAGCGCGCCGGCCAAGAGCCACCCGAGCTCGGTCGCGTTCGTCCATCCCGAAAGCTGCGACGCCCACTCGGCGATCCACGCGACGTCGCGATCGTAGTCTCCGAGCAGCACGCACATCCGCAGGAGCCATCGGCCTCGCCGGATCGCCAGGTCGCCTTCGGACCGCGGGCATCGGAAGGGTCGCCGATTCGTCCCCGTTTGAAACGGGCGGCGCGCGAGTGCGTGCCAGGTCCCCTCGACCGCGTCGGCGAGGTGCGGGAGCAACCGCTCGATGAGCTTGCGACGCTTGGCGTCCGTGAGCCCCGTGAGCGTCGCCTCCAACACCGCGGGCTCGTCTTCGACCTCGTAGTACCACGCGTAGCGATCACGGCGCTCGAGAGCGTCGCGCACCGCCTGGGTGAGTTCTCGCGGCATCCCGCCCCGCTTCGCGAGACGTTTCTCGAGCCGTCCTTCTTCGCGAGCCTCTTGCCACGGCTCGAGCTGTTTGGATCCCATCGTCATCTTCCCCTTGTTTCGATCATCCGCCTGCGAGGAACGTCAGGCGGATGAATGCGACGTGCGTGTCGTCCG
>JAUIME010000361.1 GCA_030433195.1 bacterium | reverse complement strand
CGAACGTCCCGAAGCTCCTTCGAGTCGACACTGCTCCGCGTGCCGGATCGCGTCGTCGGGACGCCCCATCGCCGCCAGCGCGCGGACGACGTAGACCTGGTCGTACCACCGGCGCAGCGGTGCCGGTCCGAGGTACTCGAGAATTTCGTCGTAGCGCTTGGCGGCAAGGAGCGCGCTGAGGCAGTTGGTGGAGCCCGCGAAGAAGATCCACTGGCCGTCCCCCGAGTTCCACGCATCACGGCTCGGCATGAGGAGATGGTCAGCCCAATACGACGCGATATCCTCCGAAGCGCACAGCGTGCCCCAGGCATCTCCGAGGGACTCGATGTACGGGATCTCGTCCTCGGACTGCGCGTCGAACAGCCGCTCGAGCCACTTCATCCGCGTCTCGCGATCGACGGGAGCCTCGGCGATGATCGGAACGAGCGCGTCGATCGCGCGGCGCACGGCCGTACCGATCGCACCCGACGACCCGTCGACGCGTTCGATCGCGGGCGAGACCTTCTCGAGGAACGTCACCGCCCCCTCGGCGCCGAGCGCGGCGTCCTTGCGCGCGACCTTCTTGATCTCGGCGACGGCTTCCTTGATACGCCCGATCGCGGGCTGCGACTTCCACCCGAACGCATGGCATCGAAAGCGCCGCGTGAACTCCCACGAATGCTTCTTACTCGCCGCCACGTCCTGCACCTCGCCACGATCGCTCTACGGACTCCCCAGCCCGTTCGGGGAGCATACACTTCGCATGGGGAATCGGCCGCACTCGGTGGTCGCCTACATCGACACCTCGCGCAAGATGTCCGCCGCCGCGACCGCGCGAACGTCCTCCGCCATCGGAAACGTCTCGCGGCCGGCGTGAACGACATCGAGTCGGTCGAGCTTCAGGTCGTCGATCGCGATACGCATGCTTCGCGTCATCTTCGGCGCGACGGTTCGCTTGAACTCGAAGCCGATCCGCCGCCGTCCACGCACGATCAGAAGATCGAGCTCCGCCGTCGCGTGGGTGGCCCAGAAGTAGCACTCGTCCGGGCGCGCGTTCAGTTGCGTGATGACTTGCTGCTGCAGGAGGCCTTCCCACGAGAACCCCGCGCCGGGATGCGATTCGAGATCCTCGAGTTCGGGCAGGTTGAGTAGTCCATGCAGAAGTCCGGTATCGCAGATGAAGACCTTGGGCGACTTCACCTGGCGCTTTCGTAGGTTCTCGTGCCATGGCTGAAGCTGCCGGACGACGAGTGCAGAGGTGAGGTGATCGAGATAGCTGCGCACCGTGAAGTCGCTCACCCCGAACGCACGGGCGATACTCGACGCGTTCAACGTTTGCCCGTGGGCATGCGCGATCATCGTCCAGAAGCGGCGCATCGTCGCGGCGGGCACGCGGATTCCCAATTGAGGCAGATCGCGCGAGAGGAACGTCTGAATGAAACCCTGACGCCACTCGTCGCTCTCTCGATCGTTCTCGGCGAGAAAAGACCGCGGAAATCCGCCGCGCAACCAAAGTCTGTCGAGCGCCTCCGGCCCGACGTCTCGGAGGCCGAGCCCCTCCAATCGGTAGTAGAGGATTCGTCCCGCGAGGGTCTCCGAACCTTGCTGCAGCAGATCCGGAGACGCGCTCCCGAGCACCAAGAATCGAGCCGGCGAATCGGGGCGATCGACGAGCACGCGCAAGATCGGAAAGAGATCGGGGAGGAGCTGCACCTCGTCGATGACGACGAGTCCCCTCAAACGCTCCAGCACCAACATCGGGTCGGCGAGACGCGCGAGATCGGCAGGGTTCTCGAGATCGAACCGGGTGACTTCGCCCGCCGTCTCCTCGGCCAGAGCCCCGGCGAGGGTCGTCTTGCCGACCTGACGCGCCCCGATGATCGCCACCACAGGGTGGCGGCTCAGCAGCCCCTGGAGCTGCGCGAGATCTTCGTTTCGACCGAACATCCGGGGATAATAGCTTGAAAATTCGAGGTCGCACCTCGACTTTTCCAATTTCTTGCCATTCTTCCTCGAAAATCCTTATATCGACTACGGATTTTCAAGGATAAACTCTACGCATGATCCGCCGGCACCGCTATCTCCAGCGCCTGTCGCAGGCCTTTGTGGTGCATCGCGCCGTCGCGATGCTCGGCCCGCGGCAGTGCGGCAAAACGACTCTCGCCCGCGATTTTGCGAGATCCATCGACTCCGTCGAGTTCTTCGACCTCGAGAATCCCGTCGATCTGGCGAGGCTCTCGGCGCCGATGCAGACTCTCAGTGAGCTCGAGGGGATCGTCGTCCTCGACGAAGTTCAGCGGATGCCGGAGATCTTCGAAGTGCTGCGCGTTCTACTGGACCGACCGGATCGGGCGACGAAGTTCCTGCTACTCGGCAGCGCCTCACCGACTCTCGTTCGAGGAGTATCGGAGTCCCTCGCGGGCCGCATCGGTTTCGTCGACCTGTCAGGCTTCGACTACACCGAGATCGAACCGGACCGGCTCCGGGAGTTGTGGGGGCGAGGCGGCTATCCGCGTTCCTACCTCGCAGATTCCGATGGCAACAGCTACACATGGCGGAACGACTTCATCCGGACGTTTCTCGAACGCGACATCCCTCAACTGGGCTTCTCGATTCCGTCCGAAGCGCTCCGGCGATTCTGGACGATGGTCGCTCACTACCATGGACAAGTCTGGAATGCCGCGGAGTTCGCACGTTCGCTCGGCTCGTCCGAGAGTACGGCTCGCAAGTACCTCGACATCCTCCAGGGATCGTTCGTGGTACGCGCACTACCGCCTTGGTTCGAGAACCTCGAGAAGCGGCAGGTCAAAGCACCGAAGATCTACTTGCGGGATTCCGGGCTCCTGCACGCGCTCCTTTCACTCGACACAATGGCCGCCGTGAAGAGCCACCCGAAACTCGGTGCTTCGTGGGAGGGCTTCGCCATCGAGCAGCTTCTCGCTCTCTCGGGATCGCGCGACGCCTACTTCTGGCGGACGCACGCGGGAGCGGAGCTCGACCTCCTGATCTTTCGCGGCGGGAAACGATTGGGCTTCGACGTCAAGTACACGGACGCACCGAGAACGACCAAGTCGATCCGGATCGCAATCGACGACCTCGAACTCGATCACGCGTATCTCGTCTATCCGGGCCATGAACGCTACCGGCTCGACGACAAGATCGAGGCCATCCCGCTTCGAGAGTGTGGCGGGCTCTTCCGCTAGATCGGCACCTCGCGCAGGTCTCTGCCGCCGCGTTCATGCCATCGTCATTCCCCCAACGCGTAGGCGCGGCATCCGCGATCTCGATCGAGGTCGCGAACGCCCCGCCTTCGCGATGGTCGATGCTATGGCGACCGGCGACGCGGCTATGTCGTCGTGTAGCTGTCGATCGTCGTGGCCACGTCGACGACATCGCCGTTGATGTCCTCGATCTCGAGGTTCATGGCGAGTGGGACCGGGTTGTTCGGGTCGGTCGTGTCGTAGTAGTACTCGATCGTGATCCAGTAGGGATCGTCCTCGATCTCGATGTAGATCTCGACTCGGTGCGGGTGGTTGTTCTCCAGGAAGACCCGGCTCCCCGGACAGCTCACCGGGATGCCGTTGTACGCGAGCACGACCGTGACACGACCTTCCTCCTCGTCGGTGTCGTAGTCGAATCCCGGAATGATCGTGTCGAACGAGTAATCGAAGATCGTGGCGCGGGTCGCGAGCCCCTTCGAGGTCGTCATTTCGGCGGCAGCCTCGGTTACCGAGAAGCCGACGAGCAACACCGTCGACGCGAGCAGCAGGTTGCGGAAAGAAGCCTTCATGTTCGAGTCTCCTGAGTTCAAGGTTGCGGCGAATCTGCAAATCGAGTTCGCATCCCTTGTCTCGGGAGAGCATCCACCGGTTCTCGCTTTCTGCGACTCCATCCGGAGACTCTCGATGAAGTCTCACCTCCCCACGACGGCGGCCTGGCGCGACTCCCCCCTGCCCTCGCCACCGAACCCGATGCCCGCGCCGCGCAGCAAATCCATCGGCGGGATCGCGCCCGCGAACACGAAGACGAAGTCGTTCGGCAGTTCGAGTGTCTCCCCGCTTCGGTCGCCGTCCCCATCGACGGTGAGCGTCACCGTGTCGTCGGTGATCTCTTGCACGTTCGAGCTCATGACGAGCTGCAGGTGGCCCGCCTTGCTCGCGTCTTCGAGCTTGGTGCGGTTGCGTGGCTTGATGCGGAAGAACGACTCCTTGCGATAGGAGAGGGTCACGGTGTTGCCCGGCTGTTCGGCGAGGCCGAGGGCGGCTTCGACGGCGCTGTCGCCGCCGCCGACGACGAGGAGGTGGTTGTTGGTGTAGAGGCCCGCGTCGACGAGACGGTAGGCGACCTTCTCCTTCTCTTCGCCGGGGACGCCGAGCTTGCGGGGCGTGCCGCGTCGACCGAGGGCGAGGATGACGTTGCGTGCGACGTAGGTTCCCTTCGTCGTCTCGAGGCGGAAGCGGCGATCGGCGGCTTTGGCGTGGGCGCTGTCGTCGCCGGGGTCGATCGACGTGAGGCGCACGCCGCTCTCGAAGCGGATCGGGTAGCGCTCGAGCACGTCGTTCCACACGCGGACGAGCTCTTCCTTGCGGTACTCGTGACTCGTGAGTTTGCCGTAGAGCGGGAGCGTGACGGGTTGCGTCATGACGAGCTTCTGCCGCGGGTAGTGCAGGATCGTGCCGCCGGCTTCGTCTTGGTCGAGCAAGACGTGGCTGAGTCCGCGCTCGACAGCCGCAAGCGCTGCGGCGAGACCGGCCGGTCCCGCGCCGACGATCGCGACGTCGACGACGTTCGCCTCGTCGCCTGCCGATTCGGAATCGGAATCGGACGACGCCAAACGCTCCGCACTCGACGATGCGCTTCGCTCGGCGAGCGGATCGCGGCGACTCTGCGGCGTGGACGCGTTGCCATTCTTCTCCATGCGTTCGGCGATCGTCTCGACGGCGGTCACGCCGTGCGCGATCGCGTGCCGGATGAGCGCGATGCCCGTCACCTCGCCGACGAGGAAGAGGCCTTCGACCGTCGATTCTTGCGACTCGTCGAGGGTGGGGATGTCGTCGCGTTCGGCGATCTTGCCGAGGCCGACCGTGATCGCACCGACGGGGCACGCTTCGGCGCATCGACCGTGGCCGATGCACGCGGCGCCGTTGACGATGACGGCCGTGCCTTCGACCACTCCGAGGACGTCACCCTCGGGGCACACCGCGGCGCACGATCCGCAGCCGATGCATCGCACGGGGTCGATCTGCGGATGCTGCATGAGCGGCTCGTGGGCGCCCGTTCGCTTGGCCTCGTCGATCGTGGCCTGGGATTCGGCGTCGCGTGCGCGATCCGCGCCGCGCTGCATCTTCGCGACGAGCACGAGCAGCCCTGCCAGCAGTGCAATTCCGAGAAGCGTCGTCATGGGGTGTCGGTTTCCGCGTCGTTTCGGTGCGTTCGAATCTCGATGGTACCTCGCTCCCGGCCCGGGGGTGCACCTGGTATGCTCGGCTCCCGACCATGTTTCGATTCCTACCCAACGATCCTTCCGACCCCACGCGCGAAACGGGCCCCCGACCCGCCGCGAAATCCGGATCGAAATCCGATTCGGCGGCCGAATCGGAACCCGGGTCCGGCGAGGCAACCGCAACGGCGCGCGCCTCTCGACGCCGGCGCGGCGCGTTTCGGCCGTGGATCGCCGTCGTCCTACCGCTCACGCTCGCGGGGCTCGGCGGGTTCTTCGCGCTGCACGCCGACTACTACGTCGCGCCGCTTCGCGAGCAGGTCGAGCATGCCGACCACGGCTTGCTGCGCTCCTCGAGGGGTCTCGGGCTC
>JAUIME010000360.1 GCA_030433195.1 bacterium | reverse complement strand
GCGGGCACCGGCACGCCGGCGGCGGGCATGCAAGTGCTCGCGTCACCGGTCCGCCCTGGCGGCGGTACGTTCGTCGAACGCGCGATCATGACCGGCCCCCGCGCTCTCGTCCGCGCCGACGGGACCTACGAGATCGCCGGGCTCGCGCGACGCGAGTACCGTGTGTTGCCGATGTCCGCGGGAACCGAGTTCCAATCGCTGCCGCCTCGTCTCGCTCGCGCGGTCGTCATCGAAGGCGGCGAACCTGTCGTGGACATCGATTTCGAAGTCCGACGCGGCGGCGTGATCACGGGAGTCGTGACCGACGACACGGGATCGCCGATTGCCGATGTCGAGATCAACGCCGTGCGCACGAGCCTCTTCGACGAACTGCTGCGCACGGGTGGTGACGCCGTCGCGGAGATGGCCGCGTGGCACGACCGCACCGGCGACGACGGTAGGTACCGAATCGCGGGGCTCGAGCTCGAATCCGAGCTCATCGTCCTCGCGAAGTCCGAGGAGCACGCGCCGAGGATGTCGACGCCGCTGCGGCTCTCCGAGTCCGCACGGGAGGCGCGCGTCGACCTTCTGCTTCACGACGGCGGTTCGGTGAGCGGCGTGGTGCTCGACGAGAACCTCGCGACAGTCGCCGGTGAGCCGGTGCTGGTGGCGCCCGACTACGCGAGCCTCATGCAGGGCGGCCTCACGGGCGCGACGCTCGCCGACGTGAAACGCACCGAAACCGACGACGAGGGTCGATTCACGGTCCGCCACCTCCCCGACGGGAACTTCTCGGTGAGCGCCGGAGATCGCAATCCGTACTCGGTGTTCCAACCCTCGGGCGTGGCGATCGAAATCGTCGACGGCGCCCATTTGACCGGCATCGAAGTCCGGAAGGTCGCCGCTTCGGCTACGAACCGCGACGGCGAACTCACGGGTCGCGTCGTCGACGATCTCGGCGAGCCGCTCGCGAGCGTCGACGTCCAGATCCGCTGCATGCAGGTCGACCTCACACGCACCGACCACACGACCACCGACGACGACGGCGCGTTCCGCTTTGCGGGTTTCGGCGATCGTCCCGTCACACTCGAGGCGAGCAACGACACGCACGGCAGGACGCGTTCGGACGGGTTCTCGGGAAACGACACCGACGTCGAGCTCGTCCTTCCGCGATGTGCATCCGTGACCGGCGTCGTACTGCTTCCCGACGGCACCGCGCCCGAAGTCCCGTTCCGCGTACGCGCCGCACCCATTCGCGACACCTCCGAGCTCACCGAGAACATGGAGATCGCGGGAATGCTGCCCGTGCTCGCGGGCAACGAACCGTGGGTCGAGGGGAACGACGACGGGACCTTCACGCTCGACGTCGTGTCGCCGGGTCGCGTCGAGATCATCGCCAAGGCACCGGGCTACGCCGAGGGCACGACGGGCGAGCTGCTGCTGCAACCGACGCAGGTCCTTTCCGACGTCGAAATCTTCCTCCCCGAAGGCGCGACCGTCACGGGACGCGTGCTTCGCGAGGACGGCGGCGTGGCCGCGCAAGCCTCGGTGACGATCGACCCGATCACCGACGACGCGGCGGCCGACACGTACAAGCAGATGATGCCGGGTCTCATGGGCGGCGACCAAGGCGTCAGCACGAACCCGCAAGGCATCTACCGTATCCACCCCGTCGACGCGGGAAGCTATCGCGTGAGCGCGAACCTCGCCGGCTACGCACCGTCCGCTCCCGTGACGATCCGCGTCGACCCGGGAGCGATCGTGCGCGTTCCCGATCTCGTGCTCCTTCGCGGCGCCACGGTCGAAGGACGCGTCACCGACAACGGCGAACCGATGGGCGGCATGATGGTGCAGGTCGTCGGCGCCGGTCCGATGCGCATGCAGGCCACGGAGGCGAACGGACGCTACAAGGTCGAAGGGCTCGCGCCGGGCGACTACATGATCGCCGCGTCGGACACGAGCACGATGGTCACCGACGGCGCGATCCGCTACAAGAGCATCAACGTGTCACTCGAAGCGGGTGAAGCTCGCGAAGTCGACCTCGAGTTCGGCAGCGGATTCGACGTGCGCGTGAAGATCCGCAACCCGCGTTCGACGGTCTCGATGGCGACGATGCGCGTACCCGGCGGCCCCGGCCCCGAGGACTACGATCCGCTCGACATTCCCACCGCGCTCGGGGCCGCGAAGTTTCAGCGCGGGGTCGCGATGATCCGACCCGACGGTGCCTTCACGATGCGCGACCTCGAGCCCGGCGAATACATCCTCGAGGTCCTCGCGCTGCCTGGCAACATGATGGACATGGCAGCCTACTCGAAGATGGATCGAACGCCGTACCACCGATCGACCGTCACCATCGACGACGAAGACGTCGAGCTCGAGATCGAGATCGATCCCCCGCGCTGATCGCGTCGTCGAGGATCAATAGAACTCGATGTCGTCGAGCTCGAACGCGAACGAACCCGGCGGAGCGCCGTAGAACGTGAAGACGATCTGCTGCGCCTCCGCCTTCGCGAACTTCTGCGGCAGACCGAAGCCGATCTGTGCGAGGCTCGAGAAGGCGACCTGCATCTCCTTCCACTCCGGCTCGAGCTGCAGGAACTTCTGGTGATAGTCAAAGTCGCGAACCGACGCCGTGGCGAGGCGCAGGATCACGGGGCGCGTGTTTCCGGAGACCCACCGGGCTCGGAAGCGCACGCCCGTATAGTCGCTGAGGTCGGCGCGGTCTTTCGCCGCTTGCGTGAGCCGCAAGCCGACGCCCCCGAGGTACGCGCCGTAGCGAGGGTTGCCGCCGAGCTTCGCGCTCACGCGCAGCGCCGACTCCTCGGTGATCGTGAGCTCGACCTCGGAGGCTCCGCCGAGGTACGCGTCGGTCTCGGCCGCCCACGCGAGACCGTTTGGCGCCGTCATGTCGCCATCGTCGAAATCGTCGACCACGGGCGTTCCGGGTTTGCGCACGCTCGGCAGCGAATCGGCCGGATTGACGGCGCGACGCACTTCCTCGAGATCGAGCAGCCGGCCCGCCCGGATCACGTGTCGCGTGCGGTGGAGGTTTGCGATGTCGGCCAGCGGATCGCCCTCGACGATGAGCACGTCAGCGCGCATGCCGGCCTCGAGGGTGCCGACGTTCTTCTCGACTCCGAGGAGTTTGGCGGCATCGGACGTCGCGCTGCGTAGCGCATCCGCGGTCGACATGCCCGCGGCGACGTACCAGGCGAGCTCGTCGACGAGACTCACGCCCGCGAACGCCTGCGGGTTTCCGGCGTCGGTCCCCGCTCCGATGCGCACGCCCGCGCGGTGCATCGCCATGAGACGCGCACGCCATCCCTCGCGACCGTCCGGCGTGGCGCCGCGCCATCCCATCATCGCCTGTCGCTGACGCATCGCCGAATCGGTGACGACCTCGACGACTTCCCATGCGACCTTCTTCTCGAAATTCTCCGCCTCGTAGACGGGGCCTCGTTCCGGGACGATCGTGACGTTCTCGAACAGGTTGATCGTCGGCACCACGCCGACGCCACGCGCGACCATGAGCTCGGCGAGCTCCTCGTCGGTCGCCGACTTGCCCGGAAACGCGGGGAAGTGAGCGAAGGCGTCGGTTCCCGCGTTCACCATGGCGATCGCGTCGTCGACGTTCGTGACGTGCGTGAAGACGCGCAGGCCGAGACGATGCGCTTCGTCGACCGCGGCCGCCGCGACGCCGGGCTCGAGCTTGTTCATCGCATAGCCCGAGAACGCGAGGTCGTCGTACGCGATCTTCACGACGTCGGGCTTTCGCTCGGCGAGCTCGCGCACGGCCGCGACGGCTTCCTCGCGCGTGCTCATGGTCGAGGTGTCGACGCCCATCTGCGTGCCGTGCCCCCCCGGCGCGGTCAAGATCGGGCCTGCCGCGTAGATGCGTGGGCCGAAGAACTCCAGCTCTTTGGAGGCGTCACGCTGCGCGAACACCCAATCGGGATCCGAGAACAGATCGAGGACCGACGTGACCCCCGCCGCGAGGAACGCCGCGTAGTTGCGCTCCGGCGCGATCCGTACCGGCGCGTTGTAGAAGCTCCCGGTCGACTGCAGGTGAACGTGCAGATCGAACAGCCCCGGCATCACGGTCATCCCCGTCGCATCGAGGACCTTCACGTCGACCGGGATCTTCGTTCCGGCCTCGCGCTCGCCGACGACCTTGCCGCCGCGGATCCACAGCTGCCCGAGTTCGCGAACACCGGTGCGCGCGCCGTCGAAAATCGTGCCACCACGGATCACGAGCGTCGGGGCGTCCTCCTGCGCACGGACCGGCGCGCCCGTCGACACGACGCTCCAAACGCACGCGAGAAGCACGATCGTCAAGACTGCCGCCAACGTCGATCGTCGTCGGTTCATCGAAATCTCTCCCTGTTGCCTATCGAGGACACACCGCGCGTGGCGCGGCCTGTCGATTCAGCCCGTCTCGCGGACCGGAAACCCCGTTCGTTCCATGAGCGCGTCGCCGAACGCCAGGGTCGGCGGCAGCAACGTTTCGTAGAGGTGCGAGGCCGTTTCGCGCGCCGTCTCGCGCGGCCAAGACTTCGGCAGCAGCGACGGCGGCAGATCGGGATCGTCCCATGCGACGTCGAGATACGCGAGCACGAGGGCGAGTCGCATCGCGAACGCCTCGCGGGGCGCGAATCGGCGACGACGGCGCAAACTCCCGAACCGTTCGAGAAACGTGCGGTACCCCGACGCGATGCGCTCGAGATCCCACAGCCGCGCGGCCAGCGCTTCGTCGCTCTCGCCCCCGACGCGCGCGCCGCGAAACGCCACGAGTCGCCCCTCGAGCCCGGCCGAGCGAGCCGCGTCGAGCACGCGCCCGGCTTTGTCTCGCGGATGCAGGTAGACCCCGGGCGCGAGCGCCGCGAAACCGTCCAACTCGAGGATCTCGCGCGCGTGATCGCGATCGACTCGCTCGTCGGTCTGGAAGCGGTAGCTCACCATCGTCCACTCGGCGTCCCACTCCCCGTCCGAAGGCTCGAAGATCTTGTCGCGCCCGATGTCCGCCTCGGTGCGGCCATAGCGGCTCAGGCGATACCACTTCACGCGCCCCTCGCGCCGCGCTTCGAGATCCCGCTCGCGAAGCATCCGAAAGAGCGTCTGTCGCACGGTTGCCTCGCGGTGCCCGTACTCGGTGAGCGCCGCGACCAGCCACGGCCCCGGAAGCTCCTCCCCGCGACGATTCCCGTACGCATAGAGCAATGAATACAAGAGATCGACGGGCGAGGCTTGCTGGACCGCCACCTCGAACCATGACATTCTTGCGTCGTGCGACATCATTCTGTCATATATGAAACCGGCACGGCCGTCAACGAGAATCGAGGAATCGGAAAGGAGGGAGGGAGAGAGATCGCGAGGGGACCGGAGCACGGGAACAGATCCGGGAAACCGGCACGTTTCCGAAGGCCCTGTTCCCGTCCCCCCGTTATGGAGAGCTCGGACCGCGCACGAACGATGCCGTGCGCGGTCCGCATGTCTTGCGGTCGAGCAGTCTCAGCTGCCCTGCTTCACGATGTCGATGAGCTCGACGTCGAAGACGAGCATCGCGCCGCCCGGGATCTGACCACCCGCGCCGCGATCGCCGTAGCCGAGCTTGGACGGAATGACGAGCTTGCGCTTGCCGCCGACCTTCATGGACTGGAGCCCTTCGGTCCAACCCTTGATGACGCCGTTGAGCGGGAACGTCGCAGGCTGACCTCGATCGACCGAGCTGTCGAACTTCGTGCCGTCGACGAGCCAACCGGTGTAGTGAACCTTCACGGTCGCGCCGCTACCATCGGGCGACGGGCCGACGCC
>JAUIME010001003.1 GCA_030433195.1 bacterium | reverse complement strand
CTCGACGAAGGTGCCTCTTCGTGGCTCATGGGGATGTACGGCCGATCGCTCATGGCGAAGGTCGGCCAGACCACGTGGCGCGAGGAACTGCTCCCGTTGCGACGTCTCGATGACGAGCCCTCGATCGAGTTCCTCAGAGAGCTCGCGGAGACGGACGAGCGCGCGATGGCCCTCGGCATCCTCGCGATGCGCGGTGACGAGGCGGCGCTCGAATGGCTTGCGAACCAACCCGATGACGAGGAGGCCGACGGTTCGGGCTACCGCTACTACAAGCTCGATCTCCTCTTCGCCGCGAATCCCGAGCGCGGGCGCGCGCGACTTGCAGAGCTGCTCCTGGCTCCGCAAGACGAAACGACGGTCGACGCTGTGTTGCGCCAGGCTCAGAACATCGTCGAGGACGCTTGCCTCTGGGGGTTGCGGCCGAGGCCTTCTTGGTTCGACGGTTTCGAAGACCGTGTGATCGCGTCGACGATCTCGGGCGAGCGAATGGCGCGGATCGGCGGCTCGGTTCCCGGGTGTCGAACACGCCGCTTGGCACGCGAGGCGGTCCGGAGGATCGAGCAAGATCCGCGCGACCTGGATCGTCTCGAAAGCGAGCACGATCACGCCGCGCTCGCCTTTCTCGAGACGTCGGCGCCTTGGGAGTGGCGATCCGTGCTTCGCTCGTGGGCCTTCGGGAGTGATGCCTCGCTACGCCGGTTCGCGTGCCGCGTGCTGTTGACGATCGGAGACTCCGAATCGGCCGAAGCGCTCGTCGCGTGGCTGCGCAGTCCCGAGTCGAGCGCCGATTCCGACGACGACACCTCGTTCTCTAGGGACGGGTACCCGGAGTGGACGAGGCTCGCACGCTCGCCAGGACCGACGAGTCGAGCGTACTTGTGGGAAGTGTTCGATAGCTTTCACGCGGCGAACGACATCGAGGGCAAACGCACGGCCCTCCGCGCGATCGGTCAGCTCGAAGGTCTGCCAAGGGATGCGCCGCTTCCCGGCGAATACGAGTGGGGTCGTGAATCCCCGGCGCTCGACGAGGAAGAAGAGGCCGCGCTCCTTCACGAGATCGAAACGTGTCTGCGGGACCGGCGTC
>JAUIME010001002.1 GCA_030433195.1 bacterium | reverse complement strand
TCGACCGTGTAGAGCAGATACACGACGCGGTTCTGCAGGAAGTCGGGATCGAGGGCGAGGCCCAGCAGCCCGCGGTCCCATCCGCCGTTGATCTCCTCGGTGAGGTCGATGAACGGTTGCGGCAAGCGCACGCCGTCTTCGATGACCCAAACGAGCCCGGCCTTCTCGGCTACGAACATGCGGCCGTCGTCGGCGAACTCGAGGTCGCAGGGCAACGTGAAGCCTCCCATGACCGTATCGATCGAGAACCCCTCGGGGAGCGATCCGCCTCGCGCGATTCCGGCAGCGAGGGCGAACGTCAGGAGCGTGGCGAGCGTGCTTCGCAGCATGGTCTTCCTCCTCGGCGATGATCGGCGGTCGTTTCGACGGAGCCTAACCGAAGCGGTCGCGGACTGCGAGGAGAAAGCCGAGTCGTGCGCGGGATCGTTTCGTGAATCAACGCGACGAGTCGCGTTCGCTCTCGTCGTCACTCGATTCGATGTAGCCGAGGGCTTCGAGCTGCTCGCGCAAGCGCGCTTCGCCCGCGTCCGATTCGACGTCGACCTTGCGTCGTTCGACGAGACCGTCGTACGAGTCGACGTAGGTCACGGGGTGCTCGGCGAGGAACGACGGTTCGAGGGCTTCTTCGACGACACGGCCGGCCATCGCGCGGGATACCGGCAGTCCCAAGATGGCGAGGATCGTCGGTGCGACGTCTTCGATCCC
Source organism: bacterium (assembly GCA_030433195.1). Lineage (GTDB taxonomy): Bacteria > Planctomycetota > JACOTG01 > JACOTG01 > JAUIME01 > JAUIME01. Next base: position 382 of record JAUIME010001002.1, on the reverse strand, counting down.
GATCTCGACGACGGCGCGCTCTCGGAACGGTCCGCCCGCGGCGAGGAACATCCCGGCGAGGTGGTGCTTGCCCGATTGTCCGACGGCGACTTGTCCCGATCGTGAGGCTTCGGCGGCGCGAGCCGCCCACGGCTGCACGGGCGCGGCCGTTGGAACGCGGCCCGAGGACTGAAAGCCGTGATCGGAAACGATGATGACGACCGTCGACGGGTCGACGCGATCGAGCAGCTCGCCGAGGTATCGGTCGTTGTGCCGATACATCGCGGGGATGATGCGCCCGAGGCGGTTCGCTTCGTCGGGGTCGACGCCATCGAAGTCGCCAGGCCGGAAATAGTGCCAGAACGTGTGCGAGATCGCATCGTTTGCGACGAGGAAGACTCCG
>JAUIME010000359.1 GCA_030433195.1 bacterium | reverse complement strand
CGACCTGTCAGGTCGTTGAGAACGCCCGATGAAGCGTGGCGCACAAGCGCATCTATCTCGAGAGATCCTTCGCACAGAACGAAGAGAGAACTTTCGGAACCATCCCTGCGGGCAAGAAGCTCCTCTTGATGGACTTCTATGCAAGGCAGGGCGCGGGTGCGTTCGAGGTCTACGCGGATGGCGAGCGCGTTGGCCCCAGATTCACCGCCGGAACGCTCGGGAGTATCCTCCCGCCGATGATCAACTTCACGGCCGGCCTCGAGATCGAGGGGGGCCAGGAGTTTTCGATTCGACGCTTCGCAGAGGTCAGTTCTCCCAGCGTCCAGCTCTTCGTGGGCGGTCTTCTGGTTGACGAATAGCACCCGCACGACGTCGCACATCGACCGAGCGGTCCCGAGGACCGCTCGGTCGAACGCTGGAAGGAACGTCGGAATGCCTACGGAACGACCGTGAAGGTGGTTGCCGCGCCGGCTCGCTCGATACGCAAGATCGCCCGCCAGACTCCGACACGAAGAAGTGGAGGACCGTGCAGGCCGAGTTCGGATTGGATCGGCCCCGCATGGTCGCCCATAATCCACGGGCGTAAACGGCTTCCGATTCGTATCTCCGAATTCGGATTTTCTTTCTACGAGCGCAGCCAGCGCCAGCCACCCGACCTTCGCGCTGACGACCCATGACGACGTCACCGACCTGCTCCGCAGACTCGCAGCGGGACCGGCGGATGCAGACGAGGCACGCTGGTCGACGGTCTACGAGGACTTGCGGCGGACGGCCGAGCGCCATCTTCGAGACGAACCGTCGGGGCACACGCTGCAGGCCACGGCCCTCGTCCACGAGGCCTATCTGCGACTGAACTGTAACGCCCTCGAGGGTGTCGACTCGAGGCTGTGCTTCTTCTCCGTGGCGTCCCGCGCGATGCGGCGTGTACTCATCGACCACGCGCGCAGGAGGCGCTCCGCCAAACGAGGAGGCGACCGTGCGCGCGTCGACGAGGCGAGTACCCTGCCCGCCGACGACGGCGCGCTCTCGATCGACTCGCTTCTCGATCTCGATTTCGCCCTGCAGAAGCTCGAAGCCGTCGACTCGGAACTCGCGCGGCTCGTCGAGCTGCGGACGTTCGGCGGGCTCACGTTCGACGAAACCGCCCAGGCCCTGGGCGTCGCGACCATCACGGCCAAGCGCATGTGGAAACTCGCGAGAGGATGGCTCCACCGCACACTCGCAGAATCGAAGAGAGTGAGCCTCCCTCCACGCACGAGCAGTGATCGTCTTGCCCACGTACTCCGATGCCCCTCCACCGAACTAACCGACCCGAATCGGCTGCAGGAACCAATGCACCGTACGAACAAGCCCGAGCGTGACGCAGACGAACATCAAGTAACGCATGAAGTAGTACTCCACGAGCCACCATCGCCAATACTGGAGTTTCCGGGGTGCGCGTTGAGTTCGTGTCTCCTCTTCGCGAAGTTGCGAGAGCCACCACGTAGCCATCACTCGATACGAGTTGTAGGCGAGGATCGCCACGCCGGAGGTCAGGAGGAGGACCCGGTCTGGCTGATCGGCACCGAGAGCAACCAGAACTCGGCTCATCGCGGCAGGATCGACTTCCCCTTCGGCGGCTTCCACGAATCCGTATGCGTAATGCGCGACCTCTCCTGCCAACGCTCGAAAGAGGTATGGGGCAAAGGCCACGAGAGCGAACACTGCGTGAAATGCTGTCATGACTCCCGTGTAGGAGCGGCGGAGCTGACTCCAAGGGTCCGAGTATGTGGCCTCCTCGCCGTGCGGATGGAAGAGCACTCGCAACCAACTCGGGAGCTTGAACGCGGTTCCTGCGGGAAAGCGCCAAGTAGAGATGTCGTCCCCGTCGAGGACATACCCACTCGCTGTCGTAAGGTCGACATATCGGGCATTGATGGGAGTTGGTAGCCTCGTACGCTTGCGGAACGCGTTCGAAAGATCTGCAAACTGAAGGTCCGCCCCCTCCATGTCCGCACCCTTCAAGAACGCGCTTCGTAGATTCGCACAATCCAGATGGGCGCCTTGCATGTGAGCCCCTTCGAGGTTGGCCCCGACGAGACTCGCATGCCTCAAGTTCGTACTCGACAGCTGAGCATTCATCAGTTTCGCGTTATCGAGCTTCGCCTCGAAGAGCCCCGCTTCATTCAGACACGCCCCTTCCAGCCTGACATGGCTGAAATCGACCGTACCTATTGAGTCGGTACGTTGGAGATCGGCGCGCCGTAGATTTGCCCCGTGGAAGCTCGCTCTGCTTAACTTCGCACGTGACAGATTCACGCCCTCGAGACTTGCTCCTTGGAAGTCTGCTCCTGTCAAATCTGCGTCCTGTAGATTCGCGTTGTCCAGCCTCGCGCGCCTCAGGTTGGCATCGAGAAGACGCGCCCCGCGCAGGTCAACGCCTCGCAGATCGGCGAGGGTGAGATCCGCGCCGCAGATATCCGCACCTCGCCCGCCCTCACGTCGAATCTTCGCAGCCAGACCTTCCATTCTCTCAGTTCCACCCCGCCTTGGTCGCACGCGGATTCGAAAGGTCGAAGATCCGCATCTCGTTCATCTCCAGCCCCCAAGCGGAATCCGTTCGCGTCCACGCCCAGCGTACGTTGATCGCATCGACGCCCCCGCCTGCTACGAGCCTGCTCGCCACGGATGCGTAGCCGGCAGCTCGCCCCGAGCCGCGCTTTGCCCCGAGTACCCGCCGCACGAAGCCGCCATCGTACGGGATCCCGCACAAAAAGCGACGAGCGGGATTGAAGACCGAGGAGAAAACTTGCAGAATCGGCACACCATGGGAACTTGGCGCCCGGCAACACTCGATGAAGTCACTCGCCTCGTCGAATCGCAAGTCGCTCGGTTGAGCGCAGACGCCCACAAGGTCTGGGACTCGATCCGGGTCGATCTTCGACCCGCGCGGATCTCTCGTCTCGGAAAGCACGAAACCGTCTTCGTCGTGGGCGAATCCGAGGGGCTCGCGGTCTATTGGGAGGATGTCGAAGAAGGCTTCAACATCTCCCCCGTCGACAACGTTGGCAATCTACTCGAAGGCGGTGGCGATCAAGACGACCTCTCGATCGCCCTTCACAAATGGGTCGCACGCCAATGGCCGCGATTCGCCTTGACGGTGCTCGAGCGTGACTTGCTCCGTCTGTTCCATGACCTCTACGGCGACCAAGACTTCCCCGACGCGTCCGAGCTCGTGGTCGTGGCACGCAGAAACACGGGCGCGGGACGCTTCGTCGACTTTCAGCGACTCGAAGAACGACCGAAACTCGAGAACGGATACCTCGACATGGGAGGTAAGTTCATCACCATGGAGGGTGTCCAGGACGGACTCATGGCCGTCGTCCTCATCACGAGCCATCGCGTCGACTACATGGAGATCGTGACCTACGGCAATGTGAGCTGGGATGGTGTCGAGCGGCCATGGATCTTCGAGTGAGAGCATGACGAGCTTCGATTGCAGTGGTTCCTGTAATGGCTGATTTCGTAGCTCTTCAGGATGCCTACCTCTCCGCTTGCCGAGACTACGGGAAAGCACTCGACGAAGGAAACTCCAGGCGAGCCAATCGAGCGCAGAAAGAGAAAGAACGAGCTCTCGAACGTCTGCGTGTATCACCGGATCAAGGGCGGGCTTTTCTGACTTCTCTTCTACGTGACGAGAACGGCTACGTGCGTTGCGCGGCAGCCACCCACCTCTTGCGCCTCGACGAGGCAGCGGCCGTGCACGCACTGGAGACCTTGCGGTCGGACGGGCCGCCTTTCTCTCGCGTGACCGCACAGATCGTGCTCGAAGAGTGGCGTGCCGGGCGACTCCGGACACCGTAGGATCAGGAACTGATTTGTCTCGATCACGGGCGACCGCAAATCGTCTCTCAGCGGCTCACTATCACACCATCAGCTGGCATGGCTCGTTGTACCCAGTTCCCCAAGCACTTGCTCTTCCCAGGAATCTCGCTCTTGCGTGCCGCTGAAAGGTCTGCCTAAATATGACCGTACCGGGATGTCGCAACTGTTGCATGGAAACTCGTCGATCCGACCCGACGCCGTCGTCGGGCTTGTCTGCCGAAGGCACTCGGATCGTCTCGATCGTGACTGCACGATCGTCGGAAACCGTAGCGCTCCTTCGCTAATGAATCGAGGCTCGCTCATGTCAGCAAGTAACTACGAACCCACGTCTGGTGATCTCACCGTGCCGGCCCGCGCCTCTGAACCGCCCCGGGTTCGTTTTCAGATCCTCGCCGCAGCGAGTTTCCTCCTCCTTGCGACTCCAGCCCTTGGGGATCGACCTCCGAGGTTCGCTGACGTCCTCGTCCTGATCGCGCCATTCGATGAACGCCCTTCGGAGAGCACTTCATGCCTCGTCGAGGTCCACCTCGAGCGTCGCCTCTCCGACTTCGACTTTCGTGTGCATCGCCTCGAGACCGTGCCCGACGACCCGACGGCAGCGCTGGACGAACAGGATGCAGACTTTCTGGTCACGGGAACGGTCACGCACGACGGCACGTCCGAGCTCGTGACCGCGTTCTTGCATGGTCGCGGTGACTCGAGTCCGCGCCGCGTGACGCGCGAAGGAGAGAGCGCGTGCCGGGATGCCGCCGAAGACGTTCTGCGTCTTGCTTCGACCCGCGGGGAGATGCACGACGCAGTCGAACGGCGCGTGCAGGATGCGCGTGAAACCCTGCGGCGCGATCCGACCGATGCGAAGAGCCTCATGGTGCTCGGTCTTTCCGAGTTCAACGCAGGCCGCTGGTCGGAGGCACGCGAGTTTCTCGCGCGCGCCGCCATCGCCGAACCGAGCGACGCAATGATCCACTACGCACTTGCACTCACCTGCAAACGCGACGGAGACGACACTGGGCGCCAGACTCACCTCGACCGTGCCCTCGAGCTGGACCCGGACAACACGAATACTCTCATCGAAGTTGGCAACGTTCGCCTCCAGAGCGGACGTATCACGGAAGCAATCGCGTTCTACGAAAAGTGCTTGCCGCGCGAAGGACGCGCGTCCCATCCGGAGGATGTAGCAGTCGCACTGTGGAATCTCGCGATCGCTGACGGCCGTCGGGGCGATCCGGATGCGGCGCTGGCACGCCTCGAAGCCATCCCGCCGGATTCCTATCTCTTCACGGATGCCCGGTCTCGAGCGATCGCGCTGCGCGACGAGGCGGAGAGGCTCCGGCGCGACAAGATCCGCGGCGCAGATGCGCGAAGCACGTTCGAACAGTTCGGCATCCCTGCCGCAGTGAGCGCCGCACTCGCCCTCGTCTTCCTCGCGGTATTGCTCTCTCCGCTCATCCCCGGTGAGAAAATCGCCGGACTCGACATCCCGAAGTTGGAGGGGAAGAAGAAGCGCGCGGTCGCCATCGCGGGCTTCCTCGGATTGGTCGCGGTCGCGACCTGCTTCCTTCCCCTATGGCGAAGCACCTACGTTTCCGAGAGCCGAATCTCAGACGTCGCAATCCTCGAGCCCGAGGCACGGGCTCTCATCAGCCGCGCGTTCGACTCGTCCGAAGCGTCGTCGCGGCGCTGATCGACCGACTCGGCTCTTCTGTCAGCGTCTAGTCGCCAGGTAGGCCGGGCACGCTTCCGTCGAGTGTCGGTCCATCGAGGACGCAGATCCGTCCATCCTCGATATGGATGAAGTACGTCGCATTCGCGAGGGCGACGACCAACGCCCCGCCTTCGTCGACAGGAATCCCCGTGCATTCCTCCACGGTGCCATTCTCGTCGATCCAGAAGACGCCCTCTCCTTCGACCCGGGCGCGCTTGCGATCGCTCATCGGGCCGGTCCCGAATACGTAGAGGTCGCT
>JAUIME010000358.1 GCA_030433195.1 bacterium | reverse complement strand
TCGAAGCCGCGACGCGTGAGCTTCCCGACGAGCCGGTCGAGATCAAACCGCATCCCTACGGGGTCGAGCTCGGGCTCCTCGAGGAGATGCTGCGACGCTCGCCCGCGCGCTACGTGTCGTCGTTCCTGTCGCAGGACTTCAGCCGCGTGAGCCCTCGCGTCGCCGAGGAGATCTGCACGAAGGCCGAAGTCGAGCCGCGGACGCCGCCGGCACGCGTGGCGCGCTCGAAGATCGAGCCACTCTACGAGGCGCTGCAATCGGTGAAGGTCATGGCGCCGCGCACGGACTGCATCTCGCCGATCGGAGAGGCGCGCATTCTCGAAGGGCTCCGCAAGGAGATCCCGGCCGATTTCTTCGTCGCCACCTCGCGTCGACCCGCCGTATACCGCGGCAATCCGTTCCAGATCGAGATCGGACTCGCCTACGGCGGCGAGGGCGTGCCGATGGAAGAGCCGATCCGCATGATGCGTATCGCGAACCGCGTCCCGCTCCAGTACCAGCAAGGAGCGTGTGCGATCACGCGCGCCGTCGTGCAGACCGATTGGAAGAAATACAACCTGCAGCAGTCGCGCGGCGCGATGCCGCTCGGCCCGATCGTCCTGCTCGTGCACATCGCCTCGGTGTGGGTGCCGTTCACCTCCGAGAGCAAGGAAGCGATCGCGCACTACCCCGAGATCTTGAAGGAGATCAAGCTCGCGCTGCAGGATTGCGGGCGCAAGCTCGGGACGTTCGTGAACAAGAAGCGCCGCGCGATCGACGCCGCGCGCAAACGCGCGTACATCGAGAAGTACATCCCGCACGTGGGCATCGCGCTCCGCGAGATCCTCGATCTCTCCGAGCGCCAAGAAGCGAGCATCGTGAAGACCCTCACCGATACGCTCGAGAGGAGCCGCAAATGAGCTCGTCGCCGACCCCGAAGAAGATCGTCCGCGCGGCCCAGTCCGTGAAGAAGGACATCCTCGCCAAGAAGAAGCCGTCGCTGAAGTTTCCGCTGCGCGCTCTCAGCAACGTGCGCTACCGAGCGAAGCCGGGCTTCTTCGAGCTCAAGGGCAAGAAGAAGGAGCGGACACTCACCTACAACACGGTGAAGACCTTCGCGCAGACGCTGCGCATGATGTCCGTGAGCCGCGAGCTCATCGAGACCGACGACATCGCCACCAAGCGAGAGATGTACTACGTCTCGAAGAACTGGGAAGAGGCGCGGTTCGACGATCAAGTAGAATCCGACGCGATCATGGACGATGTCGAGGGCTACTTCAGCGTCAATCGCGAGCAGCTCGGCTTCATCCCCGAAGAGAAAGGCGGCGAGATCGCGGGTCGGCTCGTCGTCATCGACGAAGACCGCGATACCGGCAAGAAGCTGCGCATCGACTGCACGAAGTTCGGCTCGGGCGCGTATTCGATCCCGATCTCGGTCGAGCATCTCGAATTCGAGACCAAGGCGAAGTTCATCCTCGTGATCGAGACCGCGGGCATGTTCCAGCGCCTCGTGAAGCACAACTATTGGCGCACCGCCAACTGCATCCTCGTCTCGATGGGCGGCGTGCCGACGCGCGCCTGCCGGCGATTCATTCGTCGCCTCTCCGACGTAAAGAAGATTCCCGTCTACGTCTTCGTCGACGGCGATCCCTACGGAATGACGAACATCTACCGGACCCTCAAGGTCGGCTCCGGAAACGCGGCGCACATCAACCAGTACTTCTGCGTGCCCGACGCCCATTACCTCGGCATCACGCCCCAGGACATCATCGACTACGAGCTCCCGACGCATCCGCTCAAGGACGTCGACATCAAGCGCGCCAAAGACGCGCTCGCCAACGACCCGTTCGTGAAGCACTACAAGGCGTGGCAGCAAGCGCTCGAACGCATGATCGAAATGGGCGTCCGCGCCGAGCAACAGGCCCTCGCCAAGCACGGGCTGAACTACGTGATGGAGACGTACCTTCCCGAGAAGCTCGCGAACCCGAAGGCGTTCCTGCCGTAGGCCGGGTCGGCGCGGTTTCGTTGTTCGCGCCCTGGGCCTTCGGTATACTTCGCTCGTAACACAGGATCCGCCCGGTGTTTCCCAACTCTCGTGGCCGGCCTCCACAGGACTCCGGCTCATCGACGTCCGGCTCATGATCGAGATCCCATGACACGCACTCGACCGCACGCTCCCCTGTCTCCCACGCTCCTTCTGATCTCCTCTTTGTTCGCGATCGCTGCATTGCCAGCGGGCTGCGGCAAAGACTCGGACGGCACGCGCGGCGAGTTCGAGGTCCTCCGCTTCGTCGACGAGCTTCCGTCGACACAGCTCGCCATGGACGATCCCGGTCCCGAGCGGGTCGCACTCGACGTCGCGTTCGATACACGAAGCGTCGTGTCGGGTCACTACGGCGTCGAGGAGTCGTCGATCCGCACGACCGGGGGCGAGCTCCACTACACGACCACCGACCCGAAGAGTTGGATCGACGTCGCGATCGACATCGAGGCCGACGAGGTATCCGAGGTTCTCATCGAGGCGTGGCGCTCCACAGGCCATCATCGACTCGGCCTCTTGTGGACCCCCGAAGTCGACGGTCGCGTCCTCGAGCCGGCCGGACGCGGTTCGCGCATGGACGTGTTTCACAAAGACGAAGCCTCCGACGTGACCGTCTTCTCGATGCGCGTCGATCGTGATCCGAGCTGGCGAGGTCGGATCCGCGCGCTGCGCATATGGGGCGGCAACCGACCCGGCCTCGAGGTCGTCATCAAGAGCATTCGGCTCGTGCATCAACCCGCCGACCGCGCCTGGTACGCCGAACACCCGAACCGTCGCGACGGCAAGATCGAGATCGAGGACGAGACCCGCGTGGCTCTCCTCGCGCGCGCTCCGTCGCGGTACGAGCTGACGACCACGATTCCCGAGAACGGGAGGATCGCTTTGGGTCACACGCTCGGCGGCGCTCACGAAGCCGACGCGACGCGCTTCGTCGTACGCCTCGAACACGAGGGGGCCGAGCCCGTCGTGTTGCTCGATCGGACGCTTCGACCGAAACGCGACGGCGAGCCCCAAGGAGACCGCGGCTGGCAAGACGTGAACCTCGCGCTCGATGGCCTCACGGGCGAAGAAGCCACGATCATCCTCGAAACGATGCTCCCCGAGGGAGTCTCGACCGCAAACGGGGAAGCCTCGACGCCGGCGTACTGGAGCGATCCCGTTCTCTACGTTCCGAACGACTCGGATACGAAGCGGCGACCGAACATCCTGCTCGTTTCACTCGACACGCTTCGCGCCGACCATCTCGGCACCTACGGCTACCCGCACCCCACGAGCCCGAACTTCGATCGCTTCGCCAAGCAGAACACGTTCTTCGAGTCTCTCGTCAGCCAAGCGGCCTCGACGGGACCGTCGCACATGTCGCTATTTCTCTCGACCTACCCGACGGCGCACGGCATCGTCAACCACGAGCGTAAACTCCCCGATCACGCCGTCACGATGGCCGAGATCTACCGCGCGGCGGGCTACACGACCGGAGCGTTCACCGAGGGTGGCTACATCACCGCAGGGATCGGTTTCCACCAGGGATTCTCGAGCTATGCGGAGGTCGTGCTTCCGCTCGAGGGACGCGGAGGCTTCGTCGACATCACGTTCCCGCGCGCGATCGACTGGATGGAGCGACACGACGATCGCCCGTTCCTCCTGTTCGTGCAGACGTACCAGATCCACGTTCCGTACTGCGCGGGCGACCCGTGGGACGACCTGTTCACGAGTGACGACTACGCCGGGCCGCTCGGTCCTTGCCTCGGGTACGGCGACCTCACCGCGATGAACTACGAGGCGACGGGACTCGACCACAAGAATCCTGTCAATCGCGGCAAGGCCCCCGCGACGGAAGACGATCTCGCCTGGGTCGTCGCCGGCTACGATTCGGAGATCCGCAAAGCCGACTCGTATTTCCAACAGCTTCTCGACGCGCTCGATCGGCTCGATCTGGCCGACGACACGATCGTCATCGCCTTCAGTGACCACGGCGAAGACTTCCGTGATCACCTCGCGATCGGCCGCCACGCACGGTCGCTCTACGAGGAGATGCTGCACGTTCCGCTCGCCGTGCGAATCCCCGGCCGTTATTCGCGAACGACGATACGCGAGCCCGTCGCGATGGTCGACTGGCTACCGACACTCCTCGAGCTCACCGACGTCGAGACCGACTCGAAACAACGGCAGTTCGGTCGAAGCCTGGTTCCGGTGCTCGAAGGAAAGTCGACGGGCGAACGGCCCGACTTCTTCGCCGAGAACTACAGCCAAGCGGTCCGCGCGATGGTGCGTCGCGGCGACTGGAAGCTCATCGAAACCCGCGAGTTCGAAGACGAAGACGAGCTGCGACGACTACGCGCCGAGGAGATGCGAACGATCGAAATTCGCGGGCTGTACCTGGGCGACGAACTCTACGACTTGGCGAACGACCCCGCCGAGAAGCACAACCTTCTCGAAGACTATCCGGACCGCGCCGACGAATTGCGCGCCGCTCTGCACGAGTTCCTCCAAGAGCAACGCGAGGCCTCGCTGGGCTCCGGAGGTCGCGCCGTCAACAATGCGGACATCGAACGGCTCATAGCGCTCGGCTACGTCGACGAAGACGAAAACGACGAAGACGAGAAGGACGAACGCGAGAAGAACAAAGACGACGAAACCCGCGACGGCACGTCACGAGACTCCGATCGCTGAACCGATCGCCGCATCGAATGGCGCTACGCCGGATCCGGCACCACGCGCCCCGGATACGCCACCAAGCCCGCCGCGAGCGCTTTCATCGCGCGCTCGAGCGCGTCGCAGTTGAGCACGTACGCGATGCGGACCTCGTCGCGCCCGAGGCCCTTCGTGGCGTAGAAGCCCGACGCGGGCGCCATCATCACCGTTTCGCCTTCGTGGTCGAAATCTTCGAGCATCCACTGACAGAAGCGGTCGGCGTCGTCGACGGGGATCTTCGCGATGCAGTAGAACGCGCCGTGCGACTTCTTCGAGACGACGTGCTCCATCTTCTGGAGTTCCGCGAAGACGAGGTCGCGGCGCCGCGTGTACTCGGCCGCGACTTCCTCGAAGTAGCTCGCGGGGGTACCGCACGCGCCCTCGGCCGCGAGCTGGTCGATCGTCGGCGGGCACAGTCGCGCTTGGCCCATCTTGAGGGTCGCGTCGAGGACCTCGCGGTTGCGCGAGACGATGCATCCCACGCGTGCGCCGCATGCGCTGTAGCGCTTCGAGACGCTGTCGACGAGGATGCCGTGCTTGTCGAAATCGGGGAGCGCGAGCACGTTCACCATCTCGTACCCATCCCAGACGAACTCGCGGTAGACCTCGTCGGCGATGAGGTACAGATCGCGGCGGCGGCACAGGTCGGCGAGCGCTTCGATCTCGTCGCGCGTGCACACGTAACCCGTCGGGTTGTTCGGGTTGTTGATGAGGATCGCGCGCGTCTTGTCGGTGACCTTCTCTTCGAACGCCTCGATCGGTGGCAGCTTGAAACCGTTCTCGGCGTGGCATGTCAGCGGTACGACCTTGGCCGAGCACTCGACCGCGAAGCCGAGGTAGTTCGTGTAGAACGGCTCGGGGATCAACACCTCGTCGCCCGGATCCATGATCGCCATCATCGTGAACAGGATCGCTTCGCTGCCGCCCGTCGTGACGAGAATGTCTTCTTTCGCGACGTCGATACCGCACTCCGCGTAGTACTTCGCGAGCGCGGCGCGGTAGCTCCACAGCCCCGCCGAATGCCCGTATCCGAGCACGGTGATGTCGTTCTCGCGATACGGCCGCAGGAACTCCTCGGGCGTCGGCACGTCGGGCTGGCCGATGTTGAGGTGGTAGACC
>JAUIME010000357.1 GCA_030433195.1 bacterium | reverse complement strand
CTTGTGCATCGTTCGTACGCCTCTCGAGAGTTCGAAGTCGGTCACGAGGACGGCTCACCGAGAGGGATCCGGTCCCCGAAAGTCGGGCAGTATGTCATCCCGAAATCGGCCTCACAAGGCGCTCACCTGCCGCCGCCATCCTTGTCGGATCGCGACCGCGGCGGGCGCGTCACGGACGGCTCGACGCCGTCGAGATCGATCGCGATGGCCAACATCAGCCTCGTAGTCCGCACGACGAGATCCGGGAGGATCCTGGACGCCTCATCCGTCACCCGATGGGTGTCGGGATGGAAGTCCACGCCCAGGTACAGAGCCGGCACGCCCCGAAAGACGAACGGACGCTGGTCGCTCATGTAGAGCCAGCGCGGGTGTTCGTCGAAGTGCAAGTCGAGCTCGACGCCGGGTCGCCGATTCGCGTTCTGCGCGGCGCGCGCGAGGCGCGGGAACTGGCGGCCGCCCTCGACGTAGAGCAACTTCGGCTCGCCGCGACTGATCATGTCGGCATTCACGATGCACACCGCGTTCTCGAGCGGAAATCGCGGATGCTCGACGTAGTACTTCGACCCGACGAGACCGTATTCCTCCCCCGTGAACGCGACGAGGACGATCGTCGTCTCGAGCGATACGTCCATCGCGGTCACCGCGCGCGCGAGCGCGATGAGCGCCGCGACACCCGCCGCGTTGTCGTCCGCGCCGTTGAAGATGCGATCGTCGCCGATCTTCGCCGGCTCGAGGTGATCGTAGTGCGCGGTCAGCAGCAGGTGCGCGTTTCCCGTTCCGCGACGGACCGCCACGACGTTCGGCGACGGTCGCGGCGCTTCGTTCTCCTTCGCATCGCGATCGACGCGACGCGTTGCTTCGTCCTCGCCGGCGTCCGCGGCGCGTTCCGAGCGCTTGGCCCCGTCGACGAACTGGAAGTACCCCCCCTCGTCGTCGCCGGCGCCTCGCCAGCCCGCGGCCTCGAACTGTTCGGCGATGTACCGCGCGGCGCGCCACCCGTCTTCGCTGAGATAGTAGCGACCGTTCATCTCGTCGGACGCGAGCGTGTTTACGAGGCCACGAATCGTGGTTTCGTCGATCGTCGCCGATGCCTTGCGCCAAGTCTTCGCGTCGACGGCTTCGACGGGCGCCACGACCGAAGCGGCAGCCGGATCCGCGGACGCGGGCGGATCGTCCTTCGCATGCAGACCCGCGCCGGTCGTGATCGCGACTCCGAACGCCCACAAGACGGCTCCGCCTACGACCGCAACGCCGCCGCTCGCGACACGTGCCACGCGCTGGATCACGCGAATCGGGATCGATCCGTTCATCGCTTCTCTCCGTGCAGAAATCTCGTGGGAACGCGCCAACACGGCGCCTCCGCCCGAAACGGTCCGGTCGTCATGATAGAACTCTCCCATGCAGTCCCGACCCCTCGACGGATTCGTCACGTGCCCACGCGGCCTCGAAGACGTCGTCGCTGCCGAATTGCGCGCCGCGACGATCGCGGCGGGGAATGTACGGCCCGCAGCTTCCGGGGTTTCGTTCCGCGGCGATGCGGCGGTCTTCCAGCGCGCGAACCTATGGCTGCGAAGCGGCATCCGTGTGCTCGGACGCATCGCGCAAGCCCGCGTCACCGACCCCGACGAACTCTACGCGTTCGCGCTCGAAGTCGACTGGCTGCGCTACATGCGACTCGAGCAGACCTTCTCGGTCGAAGCGCGCGTGTGGGACTCGGGGATCACGCACTCGAAGTACGCGGCATTGCGCGTCAAGGACGCACTGTGCGACCAGTTCCGCAAGCGTCGAGGCGGCAAGCGACCCAACGTCCAAGTCCACGGAGCCGACCTGCCGTTGTTCGTCTCCATCTACAAGAACGTCGCGACGCTCTATCGTGATTGGTCGGGCGAGACGCTGCACAAGCGCGGCTATCGTGACGTGATGCACAAGTCCTCGCTCAACGAAGCCGTCGCGGCGGGGATGCTCGCCAGTGCGGGCTACGACGGCGAGCCGCTACTCGATCCGATGTGCGGCGCCGGGACGTTGCCGATCGAGGCCGCGTGGATCGCGACGCGCCGAGCCCCCGGGTTGTTTCGCAAGCGAGGCGGATTTCCGTTCGAGCGCTGGCCCGATCACGATGGCCGGACCTGGCGCCGCGTGCGCGACGAGGCCGAGCGCGCCGCCCGTCCCGACGCCGCTCCACGCATCGCGGCCAACGACTCTCACGAAGGTGCCCTGTCGCTCGCGCGGCGCGACGCCGCTCGCGCCGGAGTCGCCGACTGCATCACGTTCTCGTCGCGCCCGGTCCGAAGCTTCACGCCGCCGTTCCGACCCGACGTCGTGGTGGTCAACCCGCCGTGGGGCGAGCGCCTCACCCCCGAAGACCTCGATCGGGTGTGGAAAGAGCTGCGCCTGTTCTTGAAGGAACACTGCGCGCCGAGCACGACGTGGGTATTGTCGGGAACGAGCGGCGCCACGCGCGGCATGGGTCTCAAAGCGAGCCGCAAGATCCCCGTGCGCATCGGCAAGGTCGACAGTCGAATCCTGCGCTACGACATTCTGCCGCCGCGCGAAGCCGCATCCTCGACCTGACCGGCGTTCTCGAACGGACCGTCGCTCGCGGCCCCGACCGGAATCGCATCGAGCGCCGACCGCGCACGCTCGTACCCGTGCGCATCGGCGGGGCATCCTCCGAATAGCGTGCGCTCGCACTCGAGCGCCAAGCGCCCGAACGGATCGCGGACTCGCGAATCGAGCTCGCGGTCCGCGAGGATTTCGCGCGTGGTGCGCGCGGCGCCGCAATCGACGCGGTTCGCGATACGATCGATCGCGCACAGCAACGCCGCGTGGATCGCGAGGTCGAATCGTCCGGCGGCCGCGAGGCGATCCGGATCGTCGAGCGGCACGGCGACGACCTCGCCGGATCGCGCCTCGGCGTCTGCAGGACTCGCGACGACGGCCTTCGCACGCCCGCCGCGCCGAGGGAGATTCATGAGCAGGTAACCCACGAACATCGCGACCGCCGCGCAGGCCACCACCACGATCACCGGCCCGAGACCCGACAGCCATGCGAGGTTCAGCCCCGTGCCTCCGCCGGACGTCTGCGCGTCGACACCGCGACGCGATCGACGCTCGCCAACCGGGATCCCGTCGGGATCGCGCCCGGGATCGACGGAGCCGCCTCCGCTCCTTCCCTCCCCGCGTTCGCGACGCTCCTCGCGCTCGACGAGCTCCGTCTGGTAGGGCCCCGACTCGAGGACCTCTCGCGCGCGGCGCTCGATCGTCGCGCGAGACGTGTCGGCATCCGCCCGCGCCGTATCGCACGAAAGCGCCAGCGCGGCGAGAATCCCTCCCGCGACGAGACGACCCACGACCGACCGAAATCCGAAACGCACGTGACCTCCTATCGAAGATCCCATCGTACTCGGCTGCTCGCCCCGCGCAAGCCGCAGGACCGCCGAGCCCCGGATTCGTTTGCTTTCCCGGGCGTGCGTTGGATAATCACTCCCGATCGACCGACCTCGGCGAAGGAGAATGCGTTTCTCGATGGCCCTCGACCCGCGCCAATCCGATCGCACCGCACGGAGCGAGGCTCCGGACACGATCCGCCCGCGTACGCTCGGTATCCTCATCGCGATCGGAGTCGTCTCGCTCGGCGCGTCCGTCGTCATCGGGGTGCTCGGCGAAGCGATCGAACCGTCGATCGACGCCGACACGGGAAGCTATGCATCGATCGGTCACCGAGCCCTCGTCGAGTTGCTCGAGGATCTCGGGATTCCGGTCCTCGTGAGCCGTTTCGAGTCCGCGATGCGAAGTCGCGAACGAGCGCTGCTCGTGCTCGCGGAACCCGAAGAGGAGACGCCCGACGAAACGCGACTCGAAACGATCCTCGAGGAATCGTCGCCGACCCTCGTCGTCCTCCCGGAGTGGGAGCCGTCCCCTCATCGCTCCAACGAACGGTGGACCGGTCCGCTCATCCGTAGCGACTCGCGCCTGAGCACCGTCCTCGCCGCGCTCGACGTCGAGCTCGCGACCGTCTACACGAGCGCCGAAGCGACGTGGACGTATCACGACGTCGACCGCGTCTCGATCGCCCTCGACTCTCGCGTCCGCCCCGCCCTCGACCCGGACTTGCAGCTTCTGCGACCGAACCCGATGATCGAACCGATCATCGAGAGCGAGGAGGGCATCCTGCTCGCCCGCATCGCATCAGCGACACCGGATCGCGAGACGTACGTCTTGTCCGATCCGACGCCGTTCTCGAATCGCGGCCTGTCGCTGCCCGGACAAGCCGCGCTCGCGGTGGGCATCCTCGACGCTCTGCGTCCCGAGGACGGCACGGTCGTGTTCGACGAAACGCTCCACGGTGTTCTCGTGATCCCGAGCGCCTACGCATCGCTCTTCCGGTACCCGCTCGTTCTTGCGCTCGTGCAGACGCTCGTGACCGCGGGCGCCGCGATCGCGATGGCGGCCCGACGCTTCGGGTCGCCGCTCGCCCCCGATCCGCCGATCGCCAAGACGCCCGGTTACGCGATTCGCAACACCGCCGAGTGGCTCCACGTCGCCGGGCATTCGGCGCCGCTTCTCGACCGCTATCTCGAGACGATCCTCCGCCGCGTCGCAGCGGCGCTCTCGTACCGCGGACCGAAGGACCGCGAGCCTCTCGCCGAGTTCCTCGACCGCACGGCCGCCCGCAGAAAACTCGCCCCGCGCGTCGCCGATCTCGACGACGCGGTCGCGCACGCCAAGCGTGCCGGACGCGATCACCACGCTCGCATCCTCGCCGCAACGCACGACATCCACCGCTACAAGGAGACGATGCTCGATGGAGCTCGAAGAGGTACGCCGCGTCGCTGACGCGATCCGCACACGAATCGGCAACGTGGTCTTCGGCCAGGACGACGCCGTGGAGCTGCTCTTGGTCGCGTTGCTCGCCCAAGGACACGTCCTCCTCGAAGGCGTGCCCGGAACCGCGAAGACCCTCCTCGCGAAGACGTTCGCGGCGTGTGTCGATCTCCAGTTCCGACGCATCCAATTCACGCCCGACCTCATGCCCGGAGACGTGACGGGAACCAACGTGTTCGACTTTCGAACGCACGAGTTCCATCTCACGAAGGGGCCGGTCTTCACGCAGGTGCTGCTCGCGGACGAGATCAACCGAACGCCGCCGAAGACGCAAGCCGCACTGCTCGAAGCGATGCAAGAGCGCGCGGTCACGATCGACGGCACCCGCCACGACCTCGGGGACGGGTTCCTCGTGATCGCGACCCAGAACCCGATCGAGCAGGAGGGAACGTATCCCCTGCCCGAAGCGCAGCTCGATCGTTTCTTGCTCGAGATCCGCATTCCCTACCCCGCACGCGACGCCGAGCTCGAGCTCGTCCGTTTGCACGGCCACCGCTCCGGCATGCCGGATCCGCGCGCGCATGGCGTCGAAGCCCAGTGCGACATCGACTTCCTCCGGCAGGCTCGAGCCGCGGTCGGCGCTCTGCGCCTCTCGGATGAAGTCCTCGCGTACCTCGTCGACCTCGTTCGTGCGACGCGCGAACATCCCGCGCTACGTTGCGGAGCGTCGCCGCGCGCCGCCAACATGCTCGCGACCGCGGCACGCGCCCACGCGGCACTCGCCGGACGCGACTTCGTCATCCCCGACGACGTGAAAACGCTCGCGTTGTCGACGCTCGGCCACCGCGTCGTGCTCTCCCCTTCGGCCGAAATCGACGGTGAGACGACGCGAAGCGCGATCGAACAGATCCTCGAGGAGACTCCGGCACCGCGATGATCCAGCCCACGACACGCACGGTCGCGTTGCTCGCTCTCGGACTCTTCGTCGCGCTGCTGGCGGTGTGGATCTCGCCCTCGCT
>JAUIME010000356.1 GCA_030433195.1 bacterium | reverse complement strand
GACGAGGCGAGCTCCGGTCTCGCGGAAGAGCTCGTGGTAGGAGTACCAGGGGGCGTCGTTTGCGAAGTGCGCGTCGACGGCCATCGTCGCCCATTTGTCGAGTTCTTCCTCGACGAGCGTTCGTGCGCGTACGGGCTGCAGGCCGAGCGAGTTGCCGCAGAAGTACCGCAGCGAGTTGCCGTCCTCGTCGGTCGGGATACAGAAGGCGTCACGCCACGAGGCGAGCGCATCGGCCGCGTCGAGTGCGAGAGCCCCGGATTCGTCGGTCGTGTACGAGCCGTCCCGATGCGCGGCGTCCGCTTCGGGGGTCATGATCGCGCGTCTCCCGTCGAGGTCGCGAAGCGCTCGGCGGAAACGCCGAGAAACTCGAGCGCGGTGCCCGAGAGCAACCGCTCCTTCGTCGTGGACGAGAGGTCGTCGAGCGACTCGATGAGCGCGCCGGGGTGCGCTTCGCCGAGCGGGAACGGGTAGTCGCTCCCGAGTGCGATCGAACGCTCGCCGAGCACCTCGAGGAGATACCGCAGCGCGCGGGCGTCGTGTACGAGGGAGTCGACGTAGAACTTGCCGAGATACTCGCCCGGAGCACGCTCGTTGTCGACGGCGCACAAGTCGGGGCGGACCGCGAAGCCGTGATCGATGCGACCGACCGTTGCGGGGAACGAGCCGCCGCCGTGCGCGAAACACAGCCGCAGGTTCGGAAGCCGTTCGAGCACGCCGCCCATGAGGATCGAGCAGATCGCGCGCGACGTCTCGGCGGGCATCCCGACGAGCCACGGCAGCCAGTACTTCGGAAGCACCTCGTTGCCCATCATCTCCCAAGGATGCACGAAGACCGCGGCGCCGAGCTCGGCCGCGGCCTCGAAGACCGGGAACAGCTCCGGTGCGTCGAGGTTCCACGAATTGACGTGCGATCCGATCTGGACACCCGCCAGGTCGAGCTCCTGAACGCACCGTTCGAGCTCGCGAATCGCGAGATCGGGTGCCTGCAGCGGAATCGTGCCGAGTCCGGCGAAGCGCTGCGGTCGACGCGCGACGACCGACGCGATGTGATCGTTCAAGATCCGCGAGAGATCGAGCGCATCGTCGGGCTTTGCCCAGTAGCTGAACATGACGGGGACCGTCGACAGCACCTGAACGTCGACGCCGGTCGCGTCGCATTCGCGCTCGCGTGTCGCGGGGTCCCAGGTATTCGCTTCGACCTCGCGGAAGAAACGGTCGTCGATCATCATGCGCGCGCGGCACGAGGCGTGATGATCGAGTCGGACGAAGCCGCCGTAGCCGTAGCGTTCACGCAGGTCGGGCCACGTTTCGGGGAGGATGTGCGTGTGGACGTCGATCTTCAAGGCACGCCTCGAGGCTGGGAAGCTCGGCGCGTCGACGCGACGCGGCGCACGAGCGGAGCGCGGCCGGGACGCCGGACCTCAGCGGGCGATGATAGCAAACGCCGAGCGGCGATTCGGATGCGCGCGCGGTGTTTGACGGCTCGACCTCGACCGCGTTAGAATCGGCGCTTCCCGAACCAGAGAGAGGAGCCGGACCGCCACTCATGACCGATCTCTATCTCGACTACAACGGGTCGACACCCGTGCATCCGGAAGTCGTCGAAGTCGTCGCAAGGACGCTGACCGACACGTACGGCAACGCGTCGGCCAAGCATCCCGCGGGCGTCGCGGCACGCGCCGCCATTCACGAGGCACGCACGACGATCGCGCGTGCGATCGGCGCCGTCCCCGAGGCGATCTGGTTCACGTCGGGCGGCACCGAGTCGAACAATTGGGCGCTTCGCGGCTCGCTCGACGCTCGCCCCGAGCGTCGCCATTTGGTCGTGAGCCCGATCGAGCATTGGTCGGTGCGCAAGACCGCGGAGTGGCTCGGCCGCAACGGGTACGAGGTCACGTTCGTCCCGGTCGACGAGAGCGGGGCGGTGAAGGTCGACGCCGTCCGCGACGCGATCCGCGACGATACGGCGGTGGTGTCGGTGATGCTCGCGAACAACGAAACCGGCGTCCTGCAGCCCGCGGGCGAGATCGCCGCGGTGTGTCGCGAGCGCGGCGTCCCGTATCACTGCGACGCGGTCGCGGCGATCGGAAAGATTCCGGTCGACGTCGAGGCGATCGGCTGCGACCTGCTCTCGCTGAGTAGTCACAAAATGTACGCCCCGAAGGGCTGCGGGATCTTGTACGTGCGAGACGGGGCGACCTTGCCGGCGCTCATCCACGGCTGTGGTCAGCAGGACGGACGACGCAGCGGAACCGAGAACACGACCGGCGTGCTCGCGTTCGCGAAGGCATTCGAGCTCCTCGCGCGTGGCGCCTTTCCGTCATCCGAGCGCCTGTCCGAGCTTCGCGACCGACTCGCGGACGGGATCGCGAAGGCCTTCCCCGACGCGGTGCGAAACGGTGAGGGCACCTTCTTGCCCAACACGCTGTCGGTCTCGTTTCCGGGCGTACGCGGCTACGAGCTGCAAGCGGCGCTCGGGGTGCGTGGTGTCGACGTCTCGGCCGGCGCCGCGTCGGCGGGCGCGAGCCCTTCGCACGTGTTGCTCGCGATGGGGCTCTCCGCGGATCGCGCGAGCTCGACGCTGCGTTTCAGCCTCGGGTCGGGGACGACCGAGGCGACGATCGACGCGACCCTCGATGCGCTATCGGCTTGCCTGATGCGTTCGTGATCGTGACGGGCATGCTCTTCGAGATCGCTTCTTTTCTTTGATTCTCCGCTGTGAAATAATGAAGCGCGATGCGTTCAGATGCTTCCCGGGCGGAGAAGCTCGAAGAAGAATGGGGGCGACTCATGCGGAAACCGGACATCCGGTCGAACGGCGCTCGCCGTCGATCGCGACGGTCGGCCGCGTTGCACGCGGTCTCCCTGCTCGCGATCGCACTCGGTTCGTGGACACTCACGGGATGTGGCGGCGGCGGGGGGAGTGACGAGCGTCTGCGCCTCGTCACCTTCAACCTCGAAAACGTTCAAGGCGTGTTTCTCAACGAACGGCTCGTGTTCGACTTCAACGCTCCCGTCGATCCTGCGAGCGTCGACGTGAACACGATCCAGATTCGTGTCGACGCTTCGCGCGTGGATCTCGACGGCGACTGTTTTCCGGACGAGAGCGCGAACACCGACCTGATCGTCGAAGGGGCCTTTGCCGTCGAAGGCAAGCGGGTGTTCTTCCAGCCGCGGATCCCGATCGAACCCGGAGATCTGATCGGACTCTACCCCGAGCACGACGTCGCGTCGGACCCGAGCCCCGTCGAATGCGTACGCGACGCGCGCTTGGTGCTGCACTATCGCGTGTACCTTCCGGGGTTGGCCGAGGGCGAGCCCGTGACGCTCACCACCCGCAACGACGGCAAGCCTCTCGTCGATTCGTACAACGCCGTCTTCACGACGGTGTACGATCCGCTGTTTCCGTTCGGCATCAGCTCGACGTCGTTCACCGACACGGTCCGCGGAGCGCCGCGCTTCGAGGGGCTCATCGCGCCCGTGAGCGGGCAAGCGGGCGTGGCGCCGGATGCCGTCGTCATCGCGAAGTTCAGCGAGCCGCTCTTTCCGCCGACGGTGCGCGAGGACACGATCTTCCTCTCGGCGGTCGGCCCGAACTCGGGACGCGAGCAGGTGATCCCGACGACGTTCGACATCGACTTCGCGCGGCGCGAAATTCGACTCGTGCCGACCGTCGGCCTACCGGCGGGTGTCGAGATCACGTTCAACTTCACCGATGAGCTCGCCGACTTCGGAGGGAACCTCATCGAGATTCCCGAGGACTTCACCTACCCGACGTTCCGCACCGTGGATGCTCCGTTCTCGGGGCCGTTCGTCGTGCGCGAAGAGTTCACGGACGACACACTGCGGGACTTCGCCGAGACGTCCGCGCGTTGGAATGCCATCGAGCGCCCGGGATGGGTGCTTCCGGTCGAGGGCGGGGGGACGGCGGCGAACGGCGTGCTCGAGCTCGATCCGCTCGAGGCGACGACCTACACGATCGACACCGGGACGTTCGATCCGACCCGACCGCTGCCGAGTTTCGACTACTCGAACGTGCGCATCGGTCGATTCGCGACGGTGCGCGTTACGGGTGAGAACCCGCTCGTGATCAAATCGCTCGGTGACATCGTCATCGAGGGCACACTCGACGCCTCGGGGAGGGACGCCCAAGACGTCGACTTCGGTGCGGAGAACGGAACGCCGGGAGGGTCCGGCGGCCCGGGCGGCGGCTCGGGCGGGAACGGTGGATCGTTCGACGGTCAGGCGGGGGGGACGGGATTCGGCTCACGCGTGGTCGGATCCGAGAACCGGACGTCCGGCGGCGGCGCCGGCTCGATCGCGCGCGCGTGCTCGACGCGTTCGGAAACCGGCGGCGGCGGTGGCGGCGAGTTCTCGGGCGGGGCCGAGGCCGGGCGCGGCGATCGCGGCAACGCGAACGGCGGCGCGCTTCCCGGCGAGCTCTACGGAAGCCCCGATCTCGACCCGTTTGCGGGACGACTCTTCGGCGGATCCGGGGGCGGTGGGGCGGGAACCACGTGCTTCGACGGTGTGCTGTTCCCGGGCAGCGGCGGCGGTGGAGGCGGCGGTGCCGTTTGGCTGCAAGCGCTCGGCGAGATCGCGATCGTCGGCGAGATCCTCGTCGTCGGCGGCACGGGCGGCGACAACCAGTCCGTCTCGACGTCGGGCGGCGAGGGCGGAGCGACCGGTGGCGGAGGGAGCGGCGGCTCGGTTCTGTTGCAAGGGCTCGAGCGCTGCGCCGTGACCGACGAAGCGGCCGTGCTCGCCACCCGCGGGATCAGCGGTCAGCCGGTCGAGGGCGGCGGATTCGCGAACGGGCGGGGAGGCAGCGGCGGGCGCGGGCGGCATCGCGTCGAGACGACGCCGTCGGGCTCGATCGACATCGCCGGGATCGCGTTTCGTCCGTCAGCTTCGACGGGTACCTATCGGCGCGATGGCAACTCGTCGGTGGCGACGAGTCTCTGGATCGACACGCGCGCGTTCTTCCCTGACTTCACGGCCGTTCGCGGCGGGCGGGGGGGCGGTCCGCTCGACCAGGACAACGGCGCGGCTTTCCCCGATCCCGATCGCGCGGTGCGATACCTCTACCAAGGGGCGTCGACGGATCCCGACAATCCGTTCCGACCGAACCTCGGCGATCTGCGGCCCGGTCCCGGGCAGTTCACCTCGAACATCGACGACATCGACGATTCGCGCTTCATTCGCGTGAAGGTCGTTCTTTCGTATCCTTATCCGGATATCGGCGTCGAACCGCAGGCGAACTTCTTCGAGATTCGCTACACGTATCGCGGCCAAGCCGAGTTCTGAGAGCGAGGCTCGGCGGCGCGGATTCGCGGTGGCGGGCCGTCTTGCTGCGGGAGACGGACGTTGAGCGCGACGGTTGCGATCGGGAATCCTTGGAAACCGAACGAGGCGACGCCTCCGGAAGCGCCTTGGGCGAGTGCGGATCTCGGGTCGTCCGAGAGTGTCCGCGCCTACCTCGACGGCGCGGGCCTGCCGCGCGGTGAAGCCGGTGGCTTCTGGTTCGCGTTCCACGATGTCGACGGGCATCTCGAGGGCGTGCGCCTTTTCACCGACGTCGCGCGGCCCGAGCGTATCGTGCCGATGACGGCGCGGGAGCACGGGCTCTACACGCTGCGCTTTCCCGCGTCCGAGGTGGACCGCGTCGAGTACAGCTTCCAGCTCGTGCATCCCGGAGGCGGAATCGAGTGGGCGCTCGATCCTCGCAATGCGCGGACCGTCGAGGCGCCTTTCGGTCCCAAGTCGGAAGCGCTCGGTGACGCGTACCACGCGCCGTCCTACGCGACGCCCGGCGATGACGTGCCGCGTGGGACCCTGCGGCGCATTCCCG
>JAUIME010000355.1 GCA_030433195.1 bacterium | reverse complement strand
GCACGTCAAGCTCGCGAAGATCCGGGGGACGTTCGACTGGCATCATCACGAGAACGAGGACGAGTTGTTTCTCGTGCTCCACGGTACGCTCGTGATGCGTTTGCGCGATCGCGAGGTGACGCTCGAACCGGGCGAACTCTTCATCGTGCCGCGCGGCGTCGAGCATCAGCCGCATTGCGACGAAGAGGTGCACATCCTCTTGTTCGAACCCGCGACCACGCTCAACACGGGAAACGTCACGAGCGAGCGGACGGTCGAATCGCCCGAGTGGATGTGAGCTTGCGAGCGCGCGAGGGTCATGCGACGCTCTCGTGTTCCGCGACATCCGAATCCAGAAGGAGAGACGTCATGACGCAGCCCGCACGCATCGGAATCGTGACCGTTTCGGACCGCGCGAGCCGCGGCGAGTACGAAGACCGGGGCGGTCCCGCCATCCGCGAGTATCTCGACGAGGTGCTCACGTCGCCGTTCGAGCCCGTCGCGCGCGTCGTGCCCGATGAGGTCGAAGCCGTCGCGAGCGCTCTCGTCGAGCTGTGCGACGCGCGTGGGTGTTCGCTCGTCATCACGACGGGCGGAACGGGGCCGGCCGTTCGCGACGTGACGCCCGAGGCGACCGAAGCGGTCTGCCAGAAGATGATGCCGGGATTCGGCGAGCTCATGCGCAAGGTCTCGCTCGAGAAGGTTCCGACGGCGATCTTGTCGCGACAGACCGCGGGGATTCGTGGCCGCGCGCTCATCGTCAATCTGCCAGGGCAGCCGAAGGCGATCCGTGAATGCCTCGACGCGGTGTTTCCCGCGATCCCGTATTGCATCGACCTCGTCGACGGCGCGTACCTCACGACCGACGAGTCGCGGATCGCGGCCTTTCGTCCGAAGTCGGCGAAGCCGCCGGCGGGAGTCGAGCGATGACTCGTCCGAGCGAGACGGACGAGCGGCTCATCGAGATCGAGACGAAGATCTCGTTCCAAGAACGAACGATCGAGACGCTGAACTCCGTCGTGACGGAGCAGCAGGGGCTCATCGATCGGCTCGCCACGCGGGTCGAGCGGATCGCCGCGCGTATCGAGCTCGTCAGTGAGTCGCTCGATGAACGGGGCGGGGCGGGTTCGGAGGAGGCGCGATGAAGTCGGTCCGTCGGCACGTCGCGCGCTGCTGCATCGCGGGGATCGTCGCGCTCATGCCTCTCGTCGGCGCGGTGCTGTCGGTCGTCGTGCTCGAGCGCACGCTCTCGGAGTCGTTCTTGCAGAAGACGCCGATTTACTTCCCCGGGCTCGGGATCCTCATCGCGGTGGTGGCGGTCTACGTCATCGGCCTCGTGGTGTCGACGCTCGTCGGACGCTGGGCGTTCGGTCTCTTCGACCGTATGCTCGCGAACTTGCCCGGCATCGGCATGCTCTACAAGACGCTCAAACAGATCCTCGGCTACGGCGACGGCGAGGACGGGATGTTCCGCGAAGTCGTGCTCGTGCGCGCCAAGGAGACCGACGCCGAAGAGATCGGCCTCGTCACGGGCGAGCTCGTCGCCGACGACGGCGCCGTGCGGTGGACCGTGTTCGTGCCGGGGTCGCCGAACCCCGGAGCAGGGCGGTTGCTGCTCGTCGAGCCTGGATCCGTCACACGACTCGACACGCCCGTCAGCGAGGCACTGAAGGCGCTCGTTGCGGTGGGCAAGCACCCGATCGACGTCTCGAGAGTGCGCGCCTGAGCGGCAACGCGGCGGATCGGCTCGATTGCGCTTGTCAGGAGCGCTCCGGCTGAGATACGCTGCGCGGGTGCGGCACGAAACCGTGTCGCCGCGCGAGGCGGTGGTGATCGCCGATCGTGACGCGATCCCGCCCTCGCAGCCCAAGGACGAACGAACGATCCGGAGGAACGATCGAATGTCGATGCTCGCTCACATGACGGAATCCCAGGTCCCGACGCTGGTGCTGGCCGCCGTTGCCGGTCTCGCTGCGGGCTTCCTGCTCGCCACCGCCATCTTCGCGCGCCGAGGTACCCAGCGAAGCCGCTGAGACTTTCGTATCGAGACTCGTCGGGCGCGCCTCTCTGGCGCGGCCCGGCGGTGAATCGAGGCAAGGAGACTTCCGAGCCATGGCCAAATGTGACGGCGGCTACTTCTGCTACGGGTGCGGCGAGTACGTCGAGAACATCACCGTGAGCGAGCTGTATCTGCGCTACGTGATGCGCGAGGTCGCGTACGAGAAGCTCCTCGAGACGCCCGACGGCCACATCCGCTGCAACGAGAACCTCGCGCAGTACATCGTCGACGACCGTTTCGAGCCCGTGCACGTCGACGAACCCAAGCTCGCCAAGGCGAACCTCGATCCCGCGTTCGTGCGCGCCGAGGAAGAGCGCGTCACGCGCGCTTGGCGCCACCTCCAAGCCCTCCCGCAATCGGGCATCCCGATGCGCGAATATCCGCTCGACGAAGACGGCGTGTGGCGCGGCGCCTCGGGCGAGCAGGAGTCCGACGAGACGTCGTCCGCCGAGGAGCCTTCAGCCTTCGAATGCTGAGAAGAGGCCCGCAATGGTCTTCGAGAGGCTCGCGATGGCGTGGGGACCGTTGACGGCGCTCGGCATTGCCCTGTGGGTCGTGCGTGCTCGCGCGGACTTCGTGCGCTTTTCGTCTACTCGGGCCGCCGCACTTCGACGAGTTCCATACGGTCGCCCGTGACGAGGTCGAGCTCGAGAACCATGCCCACACCGGGCGCGTAGTACTTCTCTTCGATGTCGTCGGGTTCGAGCGGCGATTCGTCGATCGAGATCCAGATGTCGCGGAATTCGCCGGCCGGGACTTCGACGGTCGCGCCGGATTCGACGATCGTTGCGGTGTCTTCGGAGACGTCGATCGCGAGCCCTTGGCGGAACTGATCGCCGACCGCGGGATTCGCGGGCATGATGACCCCGGGCTTCGCTCCTTCGCGTCCCGTGGTCCACGTCTCGATCGCGATGATCTGCGAGTTCTGGTACTCGCGCGAGAACTCGCCGAAGAGCCAGACACTACCCTCGACGTCTTGGGCGAACCACTCGAGCGTCTGTTCGACCGGTTCCCCCTCGCGCGTCACCGTGCTCATGACCGGTGTGCAGTGAACGCCCGAGAAGCGACGCTTCCCGGCGAGGACTTCGATCTCGGTGTCGAAGATGCCGTCCTCGGTGACCTCGCGATAGACCCAGACCGTTCCCGGAATCAGCGGAAAGAGAGCGTTGGTGATGTCGGCGACGAAGCCGTCGGGGTCGATGTCCGGATGGTGAGCGCTCGGCAGTTCGGTGCACAATGCCGCGCGTGCATCGCGCTCGGCTTCGCACGTGGCGATCGCTTCTTCGTAGGCTTCGCGGGCGGCCGATCGGCAATCGCGCCGTGCGTCGGCGTCGGGCACGTGGTCGCAGCGCGAGATGGCTCGCCAGAATTCGGCTTCGGCCTCGAGTGAGCAAGCGCGGTGGGCGTGTCGCGCGCTGCGTTCGCAGGGGCTCGGTGCCTCCGAGGCGAATGCGGTCGAGCGGGCTCGCGGGCCTGCTTCGAGCACGAAGACACTACAGACGAGCGCGGCGACAACGACAGCGGCGGTTCGGAAGATCGAGCGCATGAGTCCTCCACGGTGGTTCGGGTCGAGATCGTCTCGGACGAGCCTTCCGTCGGGCGCGGATCGGCAGCGATCCGGTTCCGTACACCCGGGTGCCTCAGTGTACCCGGATTCGGTCCCGGCGGTCGACCGAGGCCCGAATCCCGGACTCCTCGACCGCCGTCCCGACCTGTCTCAGTGTCTCACGGGATCGTGATAAGACCATGAACGCGACATGAGAGCGCTCTCATGATCGCCGTGAGAACGCTCCAATGTTTCCTTCACCGGGCTCTCATACGTCGTAGGGTATTCTCTTCGAGGAGGATGCGGCTGTCCCGCACCCGACAGGACGTCCTGAGGAGCAGGCGATCATGCGGATTCTCGTAGTCGAAGACGACCTCGATCTCGCGGACATCGTGCGCCGAGGCCTCGTCGAGCAGGCGTTCACGGTCGAGGTGTGCCACGACGGGGAGTCGGCGCTTCATCGCGCGCGCACCGAGCATTTCGATCTCATTCTGCTCGACGTCATGCTTCCGCGACTCGACGGGTTCGGGGTCTGCGAGCGCCTGCGCGCCGAAGATGTGTCGTTCCCGATCATCATGCTGACGGCCCGAGACGATACCGACGATCGCATCCGAGGGCTCGACGCCGGCGCTGACGACTACCTCCCCAAGCCCTTCGCGATGGGGGAGCTGTTCGCGAGGATCCGCGCCGTGATCCGACGAGCTCGCGGCGTCGAGTCGGAAGTCCTCACGGCAGGCGACCTCGTGCTCGACCGACGGAAGAACATCCTTCGAATCGGTGAACGCGAGGTCGAGCTCACGGCCAAGGAGTTCGCGCTCATGGAGTACTTCATGCTGCGCCCCGACTCGATCCTCACCCGGACCGAGATCCTCGAGAACGTCTGGGACTCGAACTACTCGGGGCTCAGCAACGTCGTCGACGTGTACGTGAGCTACTTGCGCAACAAGCTCGAGGAAGACACGACGCCGCGTCGGATCGTGACCGTGCGAGGTCGCGGGTACATGCTGAAAGTCGAGGGGGCCGATGCTTAGTATCACGAGTCGCCTGACCCTCCTCGTCGTGTCCTTGTCGGCGGTCGTGTTGCTGCCGCTTTGCATCGTGATCGCGATGCTCTTGGAATCGACGCTCCGGCGCGAGGGAGAGCGAGTCGCCGATCTCGAGGCGAGTGCCGTGCAGTCGCGGATCGTATCGCGATGGGACGAAGACCTGCTCGTCGAGTTCGGGCCTCCACCGCCGTTGGCCGAGCAGCTCCGCGACGATGGTGCCGCGTGGATGATCGGCCGCGCGGGAGGCGAGCCGTGGTTTCGTACCGCCGGATTCCCCGAGACGCTCGTGGGAGATGCGAACGTCACGCCTCGTGTCGTCGACTACGAGGGCCGGTCGTATCGCGTCGTGTCCGTACCGCTCTTTCCGATCGCGTCGAGGGCGGCGACCGCGCTCCCCGCAGAGATCCGCGAAGCCGTCGATGGCGGGGACCGGGGCGGAATCGTGTTGCGCGTGTCGACCGAATGGGTCGAACCCGGAGACGTCGACTACGAGATCGTGTGGCTGGACGGGGACGAACTCCACGTGACCGAGATCACGCACGAGGCGTCGGGCGAGATCGACGAACCCGAGTCTCGAGTCGTGCAGCTACCGCAGTCGGTCCCGCCCGAGTTCATCGCGCAGCGGCTCGGAGGACTTCGCGGGTGCGCCTGCGAACGCACCCGATGGCATGCGCATCGAGGTCAGCTGCTGCTCGCTTGGTACGGAAGCGACGCCGACGGGGCCGCGTGCGCGCGCGCTGTGAATCGCCTCGGCGAGGAGTACGAAGTCCGGGATGACGGGAGCATCGGTGTTCCGATCCGCGACGCGCGGCTCTACGCGACGATCGCGATCCCGATGGACGAGGAGCAAGGCCACGTCGTTCGAGTGCGGTGGGGGGTGGCCGTCGGCGGACTCGCCGCTTGGTGCGCTCTCGGCCTCGTCGGATGGCTCGTCGCCCGCGCCTCGATGCGGCCGATTCGGCGAATCGTGACGCGTGTCGACGGGATCGGCGACCGGCTCGACCAGCGAATTCCGGTCGGAGTCGCTCGCGATGAAGTCGCCGAGATCCAAGACCGCGTCAACTCGATGCTCGACCGGATCGAAGAGGGTGTCCATCGAGAGCGACGCTTTCTTTCGGATGCATCGCACGAGCTCAGGAGTCCGCTCGCTCGGATGCGCGGGGAACTCGACCTCGCGACGGGACGCGAGAGGCCTGCCGCCGAGCTCGAGACGGTCGTCGAGCGTTGTGCT